>DYKL01000254.1 GCA_020722645.1 Acetofilamentum sp.
TCAGCAGCAAAGCCCTGTAAATCCACGCTTTTTAAAAGTAAGTTCCGTTAAAATCCAAATACAAAACCTGCTAATCCTGCAAATATACCGACAATTATATTCACACCTTTTGAGTACAAAAAACTTTTTTGCGATTCTGCCAAAAGAGGTAAGCCTCCGTGACCGTCCTGAACTATTGAATTTGCTATCAAAATACTCATAGGAATATATCCTGAGGCAAACAGGAAAATAAAAACCATATTTGGTCCTGATTCGGGTATAATTCCTATTAAAATGGCTATCAGTAAAATCAACCAGAAATAATTTTTGGCAATTGGTTCAAATGCTTCTTTTGTAATGTTAAGCATTGGCAAAAACAATTCTATTAAAAGTAAAGCACCGAAAGTCCATAGAAAAATTTTAAAAATATGTTTTTTTATAGTATGTTTCCACAAATGTTCGACTAAAAAATGTTCGGGTACGGTAGCTAAAATAAAAAATACAATTGAGGTAATAATTACAAGTGAAATTTTCATTTCACTCCAATTTTTCGGACCAATTTCTCCAAATATCAAAAAAATAAGAAAAACAAATGTCCCGACAACTAACATAGCTCTTTGAAACGAAATATTTTTATATTCTTCGATAAATCTTTTTTTGTTGAAAGCTACACATTCAGGTTTATGGTGGTCTTTAAGCAAGTTGTCGTTCAGAACCATATAATTTTTATTTTTGAAAATCAGATTTAAAATAAAACCTGCTGCAATACCAACAATAAATAAGATTCCGTTAAGCAGAAGAGCCTCTTTTGGTATTTCGCTTAACATAACAAAAGCTTCATCACCAGAAGAAGCTATCATAACTGTTACAAGTGCCGGAAAATTAAACACTTTGTGTGCATATAATGAAACAGCAATAAAAGTTCCAAGACAACCCGGAATTATTCCCAAAAAGGAAGCAATTATTACTTGTGTCCATGGATTTTTACCGATTATATTTAATAATTTGTTTTGAGTTCTGATAGTAAAGTACTCTATGAGCATCATCATAGATAAAACAAATGATGTAATCATCAAACTATGCTTAAAACTATGTATTATCGGCTCAAACATAATTGTTGTCGGTTTTTTTTAGTATTGTTTTGCCACAAGAAATTTGGTTAATTATTATAACAATTATAAGTTACTAATGTTATAATTTGGGACGAATTTGTTCAAAAAAGTAACGAATTATTAATCTCTGTTGCGATTGCTTCGGGTTTTTTTGTTTTCAGCCAATATTTTGCCGATTTCATCTTTAAATTCCATTGCTTTTTGTCTGGCAAATTCTGCAAATTTGGTTGAATTATCAGCATAAATAATTGCTCTGGAAGAATTTATAATCAATCCGTAGTCTTCGGTTAGTCCAAAACGGCAAACATCGTCTAAACTTCCACCCTGAGCACCGATTCCGGGAATAAGCAGAAAATTTTTTGGTGCCAGATGTCTGACTTGTTGTAGTTTATAAGCCATTGATGCTCCCACAACATACATAGTGTTGTTCTCGGTACCCCACCAACTGCCGTATTTGAATATTTTTTCAAAAATGTATTCCCTTGTTTCCAACTCCTGAATTAACTGTAAATCATAAGCCGAGGGGTTTGAGGAAAGTCCCAGAAGAATAATCCATTTCCCTTTGAATTCAATAAAAGGTAAAACAACATCTTTGCCCAGAAAAGGGTTTATTGTAATGGCATCAAAGGGCAGTGTCTCGAAAAAGGCTTTTGCATACATTTTTGAAGAATGAAAAATATCGCCTCTTTTAGCATCTGCAATCAAAAATAAATCGGGGTAATTCGATTTTATGTAATCGGCAAGTTTTTCCATACTTTGCCAGCCTTTATGACCATAAGCTTCAAAAAAAGCTGTGTTTATCTTGAAAGAAATAGCCAAATCGTGAGTGCTATCAACTATTTCTTTACAAAATTCATAAAGTACATCATCTGATTTGTGCAAATGTTCCGGTATTTTTTCCATATCGGGGTCAAGCCCTACACATAAAAGGGTTTCTTTGGTATCTATCTGTGATTTTATTTCCTGATAATTCATGATTGAAGTTTATTATAGTTGAAATTTGAACTTTTTTATTGTTGAGAGCTTTTGATTACTATCAACTTAGCCCACATTATTAACTTCGTTGAGCTCGCAAAGCCTCGGTTCATAAATAATGTGGAGTTGAAATGCTTGCCCTGTAAGGGTCTAAAAGTTGAAAGTCAAAAGTTTATGTCGATTTTTTCTAATATTTTTTCCCAAATTTGGGCTAAATTTAAAAATTACAAAATCCTGTAACTTTATGAACTTTAAACTTTTAACTTTATAACTCCTGAATTATATGAATAATTCAGGTTAGAATTCAAAAAATATTTTGTTAGTTTTAATTCAGAATTTATATTTTATATAATTTGTAATTTCTTTTTACAAAAATTGAGCCTAAAAATATAATATTTTAATTATTCAGTTTGTTATTTTGTGTGAATATGCTGATAATCAACACATAATTGAAAATTGTTTTAATTGTTTGATAATCAATAATTAACAAATTGCCGATTTCGATAAAAATTAAATTGCACTTTCTTTTAGTTTTTCAGCATTTTCGGCAATTTGTAATTTTTCGATAATTTCGTCAATATCACCGTTCATAATATTATTCAAATTATACATTGTCAGATTAATCCGATGGTCTGTAACTCTGCCTTGCGGATAATTGTATGTTCTGATTTTGGCAGAACGGTCGCCGGTTGAAACCATTGTTTTACGTTTAGCCGAAAGAGCATCCATACGTTTTTGATATTCAATATTATACAATCTTGATCTTAATTCACGCATAGCTGATTTTAAGTTTTTTATCTGCGATTTTTCATCTTGACAAGTAACTACTATTCCTGTCGGAATGTGAGTAAGTCGTATTGCGGAGTAAGTCGTATTTACAGATTGTCCACCCGGACCGGAAGAACAATAAGTATCTTTTCTTACATCTTCATCTTTTATTTCGATGTCAAAATCTTCGGCTTCGGGTAAAACAGCAACACTTGCAGCAGAAGTATGGATACGTCCCTGCGATTCGGTTTTTGGAACACGCTGAACGCGATGAACACCTGATTCATATTTCAAAATACCGTAAACTCCATTGCCTCTGACATTAAAAATTATCTCTTTGTAACCACCCGAAGAAGATTCTGAGATATTGGTAATTTCTGTTTTCCAGCCTTTTGATTCACAGTATTTCAGGTACATTCTAAATAAGTCGCCTGCAAAAATACCGGCTTCGTCTCCACCGGTTCCGGCTCTGATTTCTACGATTGCGTTTTTTTCATCTTCGGGGTCTTTGGGTATCAGTAGTAATTTGACTTCCTCTTCCTGTTTCTCTTTTTGCTCGAGCAATTCATCAAGTTCCATTTTTGCCATTTCCCGCATTTCTTCGTCTTTTTCGGTTGACAAAATTTCCTTTGAGGTTTTTATATTGCTCAATATTTCTTTGTACTTGTTAAATGCTTCCAAAATAGGCTCAATATCACGGTATTCTTTGTTTAATTGAACATATTTTTTTTGATCGTTCATTGTTTCGGGAAGAGATAATAAATCGGATATATTCTCGAAACGTTTCTGAAGTCCTTCTAATTTTTCTAAAATTATGTCTGCCATACCATTAAGTTATAAAGTTTAATAAGCTTGCCCTGAAAGTGTCTTTAAAGAGACGATGCATGCAACGTCTGTACAGTTCATAAAGCCATAAATTGACACAAATCTGTTTTTGATTTGCAATCCAAAATTTATAGTTGTTAGTTAAAAAATTTTTGCAAAATTAGTAATTAAATTGACCAAATTCAGATTTTATTGTTAATTTTTTTTCTTTCGATTCTTCGCAATGACCTATAATTTTAGCTTCGACTTCGTATTTATTTGAGATTTCGATAATTTTTACGGCAGTATGTTTATCTGTGTATATTTCTAAACGATGTCCCATGTTAAAAACTTCGTACATTTCTTTGTGAGAAGTACCCGATTGTTGTTGAATTAATTTAAAAAGCAGAGGTATTTCAAACAAATTGTCTTTAATTATATGAATATTATCTACAAATTTGAGAACTTTTGTTTGTGCTCCCCCCGAACAATGTATGATTCCCGAAATATTGTTTTTGTATGATTTAAAAACTTCCTTCATAATCGGGGCATAAGTTCTGGTTGGAGAAAGTACAAATTTACCGGCAGTAATTTCTAAATTATCAATTAAATCGGTTAAATTATACTTGCCTGTATAAACTAAATCTTTTTCAATTGAATTATCGTAAGTTTCGGGGTATTTTTCGGCTATTGATTTGTTGAAAAAGTCGTGGCGGGCAGAAGTTAGTCCGTTACTTCCGGTTCCGGCGTTAAATTCTTCTTCATAACTTGCCTTTCCGAAAGATGCAAGCCCGACAATCACATCTCCTGCTTTAATATTATTTTCTATAACATCAGAACGCTTCATTCTGACTGTTGCAGTAGCATCAACAATAATAGTTCTCACCAAATCGCCTACATCGGCTGTTTCTCCGCCTGTAAGAATCATATTTATGCCGAATTTACGCATTTTTTCAATAAACTCGTTTGTACCTTCGATTATTGTAGAAATTACATCACCTGAAATTAGTTTTTTATTTCTGCCGATTGTCGAAGAAATAAGAATATTATCAGTAGCACCAACACAAATTAAATCGTCGAGATTCATAACAAGGGCATCTTGTGCAATACCTTTCCAAACTGATAAATCGCCGGTTTCTTTCCAATAAGCATAGGCAAGCGAAGATTTTGTGCCTGCACCGTCTGCGTGCATAATATTGCAGAATTTTTCATCGTCTCCCAGAATATCGGGAATAACCTTACAAAAAGCATTCGGAAAAAGTCCTTTGTCTATATTTTTTATTGCATTATGTACTTCATTTTTAGAAGACGAAACACCTCTTTTTTCGTATCTTTGCATTATTGTTTTTTTAGCAAAAATAGTTTGTTTTTTTTTTATTTTGAGCAAGGATTTGTAAAATCAATTACCGAAAGTTCATTAAATCTCTTCATTATCTGCCGTTTCAAATTTTTGATGGGTTTGCTTTAACTGTCAGACACTTTTGAAGTGTCTGACAGTTTTTTTATCATTCGTCAAAAAATATTTGACTTTTATCGGAACTTACTTTTAAAAAGCGTGGATTTACAGGGCTTTGCTGCTGATT
>DYKL01000255.1 GCA_020722645.1 Acetofilamentum sp.
AATAAATTCATTCGGCAATGCCTGTTCTGAACTTAACCGCTGCCTTGTTTGGTGTCCTCACCGAACAAGAGTGTCCTCACCTAACAAGAGAGTCCACTGAACAAACAGTGTTTTCAGAACAGGAAAAACATTCTAAAAAAACCGAACAAAAAAAATTTATAAACCATTAAAAAAATTTAAAAATGAAAAAAGATTCTTATATATCATTCAGAAATATTGCCGTAATGGCATTAGTTTTAATAGGCTTGGTGTTTGCGGGGTGTAAAAAAGAAGAATTGACAACCCCAATAAATCAAGAAAAAAGTACAACTAATATTTCTTTAATAACAGTAAAAAATAGTATGCTATATTTTCCTAATATGGAAACTTTTATGTTTACATTAGAAAAACTTGAAAAAGAAAATGAGGAATTTATGAATAATTTTAGTACAGCAACAAAAACTTTGAAGAGCCACGAAGAAATCGAAAAGTTTATAGAAAATACAAATTGGAACGAAAATAAAATATTTGAAGAATTTGAGACAAAATACAATTTTACTTCATTGCGTAGTGTTATAGCCGAAGAAATGGTTGAGTTTAATAAAATTTATGACCCAAAAGGAATTGAAAATCCTGATGATCATTTTTTGAGAAATCCATATTTAAGAACTTTATTAAATTCACAATGTCAAGTTCAAATCGGCAAATCAATTTATAAGTTTTTAGATAATGGTGCTACAATAGTAATTCTGAACGAAAATTATAAAATTGCAGAAGATATAAATTCCTCTAATTTTATGGAATATAAATTAAACGAAGAAATATTTGTTGATTACGATTTCGCTGAAAAAGGTGCAAATTGTAGAATGTATGGTGGTTTCAACTGGTACGAAGTCAAGAGAATTAATTACAATAATTATGAAATAAGGTTTTGTTTAAGATGTGATGTTGATAATAATGAGATTGCAAGAAACATTAGAGGTGTTGCTAAAACTGAATATTGGAATGGTCATAAATGGAAAAACTATCATCCTTACAAAATTTCAATTACACCGCAGGGTGATGTTTATTTAGGGGGCAATTGTCATGGAAGCACTACACCTCAGTCTTCAACAAAAACAAAATATGGAGAATCACAAGTTGCTGAAACTTGTCCTGTTCGATTTGGTGCTAACCAAATGAATGCATTTTCATTTGAAAGATATAAAATCAAAGTGGCTGCAACAGTGTGGCTTGATGCAAATACATCTTATAATGAATATCAAGTAATATCTTGGTAAAAATAAAAAAAAAATTGTAGATGCAAATATTGTAAAAAAGCCAAGTATTTTTACTTGGCTTTACATAAATAAAATATCGTCATGAAAACACTATACTTTTTTATTATCATATTATTTATATCTTGCCGTTCGATAGTTAAGTTTAATCCGGAAGAAATTGAAAAACAAATAGTTGTAAATTCGATAATGTATCCCGACAGATATTTAACGGTTTTTTTGAGTAAAACTGCTAATGTTTTGGAAATAACACCGGAATTGATTGAAAATGCAACAGTAGAATTGTGGAGTAATGATAATTTTATTGAAAAATTAACAATGGATTCTGCCGGATACTATTCTACAAAAGTATATAAAACATTGCCACTTACTGAATATACTTTGAAAATAAATGTTGAAGGATTTGAAGAAATTTCTGCAACTGATTATATCCCTGCTATACAAGAATTTGTTGTAACTAAATTTGAAGAAAGTTCATTTTCAACAGATTATAGTGATGATTTTTATGATTTAACAATAAAACTAATAAATACAAATTTAGAAGGTCTTTATTTTCAGTTATTTTCGCCATATTCACTTATACGAACATCATATTTTGATACATTGGCTGTAAATGCTGATATTTATTCTAATGACACTTTATTGTTGAATTCGTATTATAGCTGGGGTGATTATATATTTAAAACATCATACACATTAAATAATCCACTACAAATTACCCTTCAAATAAATACTCATTTTATATTGGATCCATATGTTTTTAAAAATTATTGTAGTTTAATAGTTTTAAACTCAATAAGCGAAAATTTTTATAAATATCTAAAATCTTATGCTATTTGGCAAGAAAATTATTATCCGGATGACGGTATGATGAACGATTATTATTTGTATTCTAACATTGAAAACGGTCTCGGCATTTTTGCTGGTTGTAATTTGTCAATAGACACGCTAATTTGGAATAACGAAATTGTTGTAAATTTAGATTCAATATGAAAATAACATTTTTTTTGGTTATAGTTCTTTTAGGTACATTTTTATTAAATGCACAAAATATAACAATTAGCGGTACTATTACCGATGCATATTCGGGTGAAAAAATTATTAATGTATTGGTTTTAGAAAAAAACTCACAGCGACAAACAAGCACAAATAATTTTGGTTTTTATTCGCTGTCCGTGCCTGTGCAAGATAGTTGTGTAATTTTTGTATCAAATTTTGGATATGAGAATTTTGAAGAAAATTTGATTATAAAAAATAATTTGCAAAAAGATATATCACTTGTCCCTACAACAAACGAAATAGAAGAAATTACAATTTCTGCAAACAAAATAAACGACCCTTCAACCGGAATTTTGACACTTTCTCCCAAACAAATAAGTTTAATTCCGGCTCTTGGAGGTGAACGTGATATTTTTAAGTCGTTTCAGCTTATGCCCGGCGTTATGCAGGGTACAGAGGGCAAAAGCGGTTTATACGTCAGAGGTGGCAGCCCCGACCAAAATCTTATAATTCTTGATGATGTTCCTCTGTACTCAATTGAACATTTTAACGGTTTTTTTTCTGTATTCAACGACGACGCAATAAAAACAGCTAAACTCATAAAAGGAAATTTTCCTGCACGTTATGGCGGTAGGCTTTCATCTGTTATTGACGTTAGAATGAAAGACGGTAATATGAAAAAAACAACAGGAACTATTTCAACGGGTTTTCTTACTACAAAAATATGTTTAGAAGGTCCCCTAATAAAAGATAAAATATCTTTTATGTTTTCTATCAGAAGGTCTATGATTGACTTGTTTCTTACACCTTATTATGCTATTGACAGAGGTGATTATTTTAATTATGTTTTTTATGATATTAATTCTAAATTGAACTACAAAGTTTCTGATAAAGACAATATATATTTGTCCTTTTATACAGGCGATGATAGATTTACCAATAGTTATTCCGATAAAGGATTATATTCAAAAACAAAAGATGCTTTTAGCATGAGAGGTGGAAATTCTTTACTGGCTTTTAGGTGGAATCATATTTTTAATAATAAATTATTTGGTAATTTAACATTAAATTATACAAAATTCAGATATTTTAATAGCAGTTTAACCGAAGATATTGAAAATGGTAAAACAACATATAAAATTTTTAATAGCATTGAATCTTCTATTTCTGATTATGCCGCAAAATACGATTTTGAATATTCTATTGCAATGTTTTATAAAATTAATTTTGGTGTATTATATACAAGGCATATTTTTAATCCTTCGGCAATTAAATATTCTGATTTTATGATAGATAGGGAATATAATGTTGATACATTTTTGTTAAGCCAAAATTTTAACTCAAATGAATTTAATACTTATATTGAAAATATCATTAAAATTTCGGATTTTTTTTCTGCTAATATTGGATTCCGAGAAAGTATTTATTTTATTGATTCAAAAGAATATATTTCTCACGAACCACGAATAATTTTAAATTTTAGTCCTTTCAAAAAAATATCTTTTAAGGGTTCTTATGCAAAAACATCGCAAAATATTCATTTAATGGTACTTAATAATGTAAATTTTTTTTCGAGTATTTGGGTGCCTGCTACCGAGAAATGTCCTCCCGAATATTCGAATATTTATTCATTAGCATTTGTTACTTCGTTATTTAAAAATTTTGACATTGAAATTGAATTCTATCAAAAAGAAATGAGCAACTTGATTGAATTTGCAAAGGGTTCGTTTTATAGTAATGCATCTGATTGGGAAAATAAATCAGAAAAAAATGGTGTTGGACATAGCTATGGACTTGAATTTTTTATTAATAAAAAAATAGGCAGACTTACAGGTTGGATAGGGTATTCATACTCGAAAACCACAAGACAGTTTGAAAATATTAATAGCGGAAAGGTTTATCCTTATGATTTTGACCGTCCTCACGATTTTAAAATTTTTGTAAATTACAAAATTAAAGAAAATTTGGATTTTTCAGTTGCATGGTATTTCCAATCAGGTCGTCCGATTAATATGCCAATAGGCTATTATTATTCATATTCATTTTATAATTTCGATTTCGAAAACAACATACCTATACCGTATAATAATTATACCGAATTATTTACTGATAAAAACTCTTTTAGAATGAAGCCCTATCACCGATTAGACATTGCATTAAATTGGACAAAAGAAAAAAAACGTGGTTTTAGAACACTTTCGTTCGGTATTTATAATGTTTACAACCGACTTAATGCTCATTACTACTATTTTGATACAATCACTAATAACGGAATAAAAGAGAGAGTACTTTATCAATATGCACTTTTACCTATAATACCTTCGATTAGCTACACTTTTAAATTCAAATAAAATGAAAAAACAAACGATTATTATTTTGGTTTTTGCTTTTTTTGTTAGTTGTAATAAAATTCCTAACACACCTGTTTGTTTATATCCAACAGATGGTGCAACAAATGTTATCGACAAGAACATAGTTCTTGAATGGTCTGCTACTGACCCCGATAATGATATACTTGTTTATGATTTACGCTTTGCGGAAGATACGCTAAACGGAATACTTATAAATGAGCATACAATTACCCAAAATTACGATAAAACAACTTATGTTTTAACGGAACTTAAAGATACAACAAATTATATTTGGAGCGTAAAAGCAATAGACCCCAAAGGTAATTCTTCTATGAAAATGTTTTCTTTTAAAACAGGTTTTATTGAGAGATAATATTTGGTTCTATTAAGTAAATTATTCATTTTTTTTGAATAATGCCCCCTTAATTAGCTACTCTCTAAAATTCTAATGTATTAGTTGTCAGATACTTCAAAAGTGTCTGACTGCTTAATATTTCTCAACATCTTCCAAAATCCATTCTTTGATTTGTTTGATTTCCATATCAAAGTCTATTCCGAGTAGTTGTATTTGACGTTTATCGGAGATGTA
>DYKL01000256.1 GCA_020722645.1 Acetofilamentum sp.
TTTCTTAGCTATCGCCTGTAAAACCTGAAAAGTTGTAAGTAAGTTCCGTTTAAACCTGTTGATTATGTCGGTGAGGAACCGACAAAAGCGTGTATTAACGACATTTCATGTGTCCACACCTGAAATTTCGACGGTTTTAAACCAAGACCACAAAACGAAATTGAATTATTAATATTTACTCTAAAAATAATTTTTATTTTTGCAGAAAGTTAAAATTAAAATCATGGACAAAAAAACAAAGGATATTTTAGTAAATTTAGGCATTATAATTCTTTTTGTCGTTATCAGTTTTATATATTTTTACCCTACAATTCAAGGCAAAGTGCTACCACAAATGGACTTGGAACATTCAAGAGCAATAGCACAAGAAGCCAAAACTTTCCAAAAAGCACAAGAAAGAAATATTGTATGGACAAATTCACTTTTTGGTGGTATGCCAACATATCAAATCGGAGGAATAACCAAGAAGAGTATTTTTAATCCCATTCTCAGAGCAATAAACCATACAGTACTCCCCTACGCTACTGTTTCAACAATGTTTTTATACCTTTTAGGGTTTTATATTTTGCTCTTAAGTTTTAAGGTTAACAAATGGATAAGTGCTATTGGTGCTTTAGCTTTTGCTCTGTCCTCATACAATATTATAATAATAATTGCTGGACACGCTACAAAAACTTATGCTATTGGACTTATGCCGGTTGTTATAGCAGGTTTTATTTTAATCTACGACAAAAAATACTGGCTTGGGTCAATTATAGCATTGATTGGATTCGGAATGCAAGTAGCTACAACTCATATTCAAATTATTTACTATACAATTCTAACAATTGGTCTTTTTGTTATCTTTAAATTTTTCTGGCAACTCAAAGAAAAACAACTAAAACAATTTGCTGTTGCTTCTACCTTTTCTGTGGGCATAGTAATATTAACCTTACTGCCTAATGTACCAACTATATGGCAGGCTTATGAAATATCAAAATACAGCATTAGAGGCAAAAGCGAACTTTCTTCAAACAAAGAAAATCAAAGCAGCGGATTAGATAAAGACTACGCATTAGCTTGGAGTTACGGAGTTGATGAAACATTTACATTAATAATTCCAAATGTCAAAGGAGGTGCGTCAGGAGCTTTGCTTTATGACGATATAGTAGCAATGTACCAAGGCACTAATCTTGAAAAACAGAAAGCAGAAGAAAAATTAGACAAGTATTCAAAAGATTTTATAGATTTTATAATAGGAAGCATCCAAAACGGGAATCCAATCAACAGTTACTGGGGCGAACAGCCATTTACATCAGGACCGGTTTATTTAGGTGCAATTATTTGCTTTTTATTCATTCTGGGAATGTTTATTGTCAAAGACAAAATCAAATGGTGGATTTTTGCTGCCACAATATTATCAATCGTGCTGTCCTGGGGCAGAAACTTTTCGATTGTAACAGATATTTTCTTTGATTATTTTCCTTTCTACAATAAATTCAGGACTGTTTCGATGACATTGGTTATTGCAAGCGTTACGGTTCCTATGCTATCATTTTTGGCAATAAAAGAAATAACTGAAAAGAAAGAAACTCTGTCAAAAAATCTGAAACCTTTGTGGTTTGCTTTGGGAATTACTTTTATTATATTATTATTTCCTTTTGCTTTCGATGTTTTCACAACACAAGAATCAGAATATTTCAACTCAATACTGAAACAAGTTTCTCAACAAGAGAAAACATACATTAATAATATAATTGATGAATTAACATCAGCAAGAAAATCAATTTTAGCAGCCGATTTTTTCAGGAGTCTTTTATTCATTGCTTTTACAACAGCATTATTGTTAGGATTCCTTAAAGTAAAAAGCCTAAAAGAACCTGCATTTTTTGGCATTTTAGCGGTATTGGTAATCGCTGATTTATGGACAATAGACAGAAGATTTCTTTCAGAAGATGATTTTGTTGTAAAGAGTGTAATGTCACAACAAACCAAACCTACTCCTGTTGATGAAATAATAATGAAAGACACAGACCCGTATTTTAGAGTTCTTAATTTAACCATAAACACTTTTAATGATGCAAATACATCTTATTTTCATAAATCAATCGGAGGTTATCATGGTGCAAAATTAAGAAGATATCAGGAAGTTATTGATTATTATTTAGTAGGCACACATCAGGCTATTATCAGCACCATACAAGATACTGCCGGAAACATCAATAACTTATTAAAACAAACTCAGGTGCTAAATATGCTTAATACAAAATATATAATATACAACCCCGAAGCTTTTCCCATTTTAAACACACAGGCATTCGGTAATGCTTGGTTTGTTACAAATTACAAATTTGTTGAAAGTGCTGATGAAGAAATAAAAGCACTCGGCACTGAAAATCTCAAAACAACTGCTATAATCAATAAAAACAAGTTTAAAACAAACGATTTGCCTGAAATAAGCATATCGAATGACAGCACAAAATACATCAAATTAACAAAATACGAACCTGACAGACTTGAATTTGAAGTTTATACACAGAAAGATGTATTTGTTGTATTTTCGGATATTTATTATCCCATTGGATGGAACGCATATATTGACGACAAATCTGTTGATATTTATCAAACCAATTATATTTTAAGAGGTTTGGTTGTTCCTGCCGGAAAACATCAGATTAAGTATGAATTCAAACCGGATTCGGTTTTTGTTGCAAATAAAATAGCTTTTGCAGGTTCAATATTAGTTATTCTGGTAATTTTGGGCAGTTTGTATATGCTTTATAAAGAATTAAATAAAAAAGAAAAGGCAGAATAAATTTTTATTAATTTTAAAAATTACAAGTTATGAAATTTGGAGTAGTTATTTTTCCGGGCTCAAATTGCGATGACGATATGGTTTATGCAATTGAGGATATAATGGGACAAGAAGTTGTTAAATTATGGCACAAAGAAACCGACTTGCAGAATGTTGAAGGAATTCTTCTTCCCGGGGGCTTTTCTTATGGCGATTATTTACGTTCTGGGGCATTAGCCAGATATTCTCCAATTATGCAAAGCGTTAAGGCTTTTGCAAAAAAAGGCGGCTTTGTTTTTGGTGTATGCAACGGATTTCAAATTTTGTGCGAAACCGGATTACTACCCGGTGCATTACTGAGAAATGTTAATCAAAAATTCATCTGTAAAAACATATTCATAAAACCCGACAATCACAATACAATTCTAACTCAAGGACTCGACAGCGATTCTGCATTATGCATACCTATCGCACACGTCGAAGGTCGTTATTATGCAGACGGAAAAACAATTTCTGATATGCGTCGGAATGGTCAGATTCTTTTCAGATACTGCGATGAATACGGACAACTTTCAGAAGATTATAATCCAAACGGTTCATTAGAAAATATTGCCGGAATTTGTAACGAACAAAAAAATGTTTACGGAATGATGCCACACCCTGAACGTGCCGCCGATGATGAACTCGGAAATACTGATGGTATGCAGATTTTTGAAGTTATGATGAAAAATCTCAAAAAATCACTAAAAAACAAATAATCTACTTTGCTGAAAGTTCAGTTTGTGGTTTTGTGTTTTTTATTTTATAATATGGAGTGATATCCCTTACTTTTACAGTGCCGTTTAATTCACTCACTAACTTACGAAGATAAGATTCAAAGCGGTTTGCCGCTATTAATGTACTGATAGCATAAATCATCCAAATTATACCAAAAACAATTATTCTGAAAAATAAATTCGGAAAAATTCCCATTACCGGAATAATTGTAAAAATTAATGCATAGATAAAAAATTCAATAAAAAACAGTTTATAGGAAATATAAATGCCTCTGCCAATGTTTTTTATACTTATTTCACCACCCGAAACAGGATTAAATAAATTAAAGCCATTCCAAACAAAACGAAAAACAGGAGCAGAAAATTTAATTTTTTCACTGTTATGTGTAATGTTATGCACACTTGAATTACGAAGCTTTTGCAGTATCTGGTCAAAAAAAACTGAATTGAATCTCTCTTGCGGCAAATTAGATTCAGTTCTCTCTGTTTCAATTAGATGTGTAAAATAATACTGCATTGATAAAAAAAATTGTTTGAATTTGTAAAGTAAAGAAATTTTTCATAAATTTGAAAATAGTTTTAAATAAAAAATTTAAAAAATATGAAAAGATTTAAAGTAGCTATTTTTGCATTGTTTTCAGTGCTTTTTGTTCTAAATTCGTGTGATTTGTTGGAACAAAACGATTTATCGGAAGAAGAGATAGTACAGGGATTAAAAACCGCATTAGAGATAGGAACAGACACAGCCTGTACAGATTTAAACGCAAAAAACGGATATTATGGGAACTTACTTGTAAAAATTCTTTTGCCCCCCGAAGCAGATGTGGTTTTTGATGCTTTAAACAACCCTAAAGTTCAGGCACTGGGACTTGACGACCTTCTTGACAGAAAAATTGACAGTGTTGTTCTGGCAATAAACCGTTCTGCCGAAGATGTTGCTGATGATGCAAAACCAATATTTGTTAATTCCATCACATCTATGTCTATTACAGACGGATTAAACATTCTGCAGGGAATTGATACATACAGCATTGCTGTTGACAGCACCACTGCTACTTTTGACTCTATTGCAGCAACTCATTATATGGAATATACAACAAGAAACGATTTGTTTGCTCTTTACGAACCAAAAATGAACGAGGCTTTAAGCAAAGACCTTGGACTCGGTTTTTCTGCTAATGACGCTTGGGCAACTCTTTTATACTTTTACAATCAATATCTGCCTCTTTTTGTAAGCGGTTTACAACCCGTTGAGGAAGTAAATTTGAGTGAATACACTGCAAACAAAGGGCTTGACGGCTTATTCCTCTTTGTAGGAAATCAGGAAAAAGCTATCAGGAAAGACCCATACACTTGGGCAAGCGACATTATCGAAAAAGTATTCGGCTACGTTTATGAAGAATAAAAAAGTGCTGAAAAAATTAGCAAATGAAACAATGTGATAATTAGCAAATGTGCCAATTAGCATATGAAACAACGTTATTGCGAGTGGGAAGCAAAACGTCATTGCGAGGTACGAAGCAAAACGTCATTGCGAGGTACGAAGCAAAACGTCATTGCGAGGTACGAAGCAAAACGTTATTGCGAGTGGGAAGCAAAACGTCATTGCGAGGTACGAAGCAAAACGTCATTGCGAGGTACGAAGC
>DYKL01000257.1 GCA_020722645.1 Acetofilamentum sp.
AATTAGTAGTTGATTGAAAATCAATAATTTGCTTCCTTCGTTATCACTCAGGATGGCGCTAATTGAAAAATTAACGAATTATTGAATGATTTTTCTTAATAATATAATCCCACAATACAATCCCTACCGAAACTGAAATATTTACAGAATGTTTTGTACCAAACTGAGGAATTTCAATACAAAAATCTGAATTATCAACAATCCCCTGCTCTACTCCATCAATTTCATTACCAAAAACAAGAGCATATTTTTCTTTGAAATCAAATTTAAAATCAATTAAAGAAATAGATTTTTCGACTTGTTCAATTGAAACAATCTTGTAATTTTCACTTTTCAGCATATCAACAACATCACTGACATCATCTGCATATTGCCAATCAACTGATTCTGTGGCACCCAAAGCTGTTTTTTGAATATCACGATGAGGCGGTTTTGGTGTTATTCCGCATAAATATAATTTTTTGCACAAAAACGCATCACAGGTTCTGAAAACACTTCCAACATTATTCATACTTCTTATATTGTCGAGTACAACAACAAAATTGTTTTTTTGTGATTTTTTAAACTCATCAACAGTCAAACGATTTAATTCTTCATTTAATAATTTTCTTGGCATACGAAAGAGTTATTAAGAGACGTTAGAAGCAACGTCAGTACTTTTATATCAAAATTTTTGATTTTTAGAAAATTGTATTTCAAGTATTTGCAAACATAAAAATAAAAGTAATTTAAAAAAAATTTTTGTTATAACGTATTTTTTGTATTTTAGCAAAAAATTTTATCTAAAAATCTGCATAAATATAAAAAATATGAATTTACACGAATATCAAGGGAAACATATATTAAAAAGTTTCGGAGTTGCTGTCCCTGAGGGATACGTTGCATTTACTCCCGAAGAAGCTGTCAGTGCAGCAAATAAAATAAAAGAAAAAACCGGAACTGATGTATGGGCAGTAAAAGCTCAGATTCACGCCGGCGGAAGAGGAAAAGGAGGTGGTGTCAAAATAGCAAAAACAATAGAGGATGTAAAAGAATATGCAAAGCAAATAATTGGTATGCAATTAATTACACACCAAACAGGTCCCGAAGGCAAAAAAGTTCATAAAGTACTTGTTGAACAAGGTATTTATTATCCCAACGAACAAGGTGTAATTGACGTTAAAGAATTCTATATGAGCGTATTACTCGACAGAGGTTCGGGCAAAAATATAATTATCTACTCTCTTCAAGGAGGAATGGACATTGAAAAAGTAGCAGCAGAAACACCTGAATTTATTTTCAAGGAAACGATAGAACCTTCTGTCGGAATTATGCCGTTTCAAGCTCGCAGAATAGCATTTAATCTAGGTTTGGAAGGAAAAGCATTTAAAGAATTGACAAAATTTGTTGTAGCATTATACAATGCATACATTGGAAGCGATTCAACTTTGTTTGAAATAAATCCTGTATTTAAAACTTCTGACGACCTTATATATGCAGCAGATTCAAAAGTAAAATTAGATGACGATGCTCTTTTTAGACATCCTGAATACAAAGATATGAGAGATTTATCAGAAGAAGACCCTACTGAAATTGAAGCATCAAAATTCGGACTTAATTTTGTCAAACTTGACGGAAACGTTGGTTGTATGGTAAACGGTGCAGGTCTGGCAATGGCAACAATGGACATCATAAAATTATCAGGCGGAAATCCTGCAAATTTCCTTGATGTTGGAGGGAAAGCTAATGCCGAAACTGTTGAAGCAGGATTCAGAATTATTCTTAAAGACCAAAATGTAAAAGCAATTCTGATAAATATTTTCGGTGGTATTGTTCGTTGCGACAGAGTAGCGCAAGGAGTAGTTGATGCTTATAAATCGATTGGAAATATAAATGTACCTGTAATCGTAAGATTGCAAGGCACAAACAATGCTGAAGGGAAAAAACTTATTGACGAATCAGGTTTAAAAGTTAAGGGTGCAATAACTCTCAAAGAAGCCGCAGAACTTGTAAAAGAAGTGTTAAGGTAAAAAAAACCGCTTGAAAACAAGCGGTTTTTAAATAAATTTTTTTCTAAAAAATTAAACAACACCGTGAGCTAACATAGCATCAGCAACTTTAACAAATCCACCAATATTTGCACCTTTTACATAATCTACATAACCATCAGCGCAAGTACCATATTTAACACAAGTTGCGTGTATATCTTTCATAATTCTGTGTAGTTGAGCATCAACTTCTTCTGAAGACCAGCTTAAACGCATAGAATTTTGAGTCATTTCAAGACCAGAAGTAGCAACACCACCAGCATTAGATGCTTTACCGGGTGAGAATAAAATTTTATTACCATGGAATACTTCAATTGCTTCAGGTGTACAAGGCATATTTGCTCCTTCAGTAACACAGAAAACACCATTTTCAATTAATTTTTTAGCATCATCGCCGTTCAATTCATTTTGAATAGCACAAGGTAAAGCGATATCAACTTTTTGTTCCCAAGGTCTTTTACCTTCAAAAAACTTAACGCCAAATTCATCTGCAAAAGGAGAAACAATATCTCTGTTTGATGCACGTAATTCCAACATATAGTCAATGTGTTCTTTTTTCATACCGTCAGGAATATAAACATAACCGTCAGGACCTGAAATTGTAACAACTTTTGCACCAAGTTCAGTTGCTTTGGTAGCTGCTCCCCAAGCAACATTACCAAAACCTGAAATAGCAACTTTTTTACCTTCAAGGCTTTGTCCTTTTGTTGCAAGCATTTCCTGAGCAAAATATACAACGCCAAAACCGGTTGCTTCAGGACGAATAAGACTACCACCCCATTCTCTTCCTTTACCAGTAAGTACGCCAGTAAATTCGTTTCTTAATTTTTTGTACATTCCAAACAAGAAACCGATTTCACGACCGCCAACGCCAATATCACCGGCAGGTACATCAGTATCAGGACCTATATGACGGAACAATTCACTCATAAAAGCCTGACAAAAACGCATAACTTCACCGTCAGATTTTCCTTTTGGGTTAAAATCAGAACCACCTTTTCCTCCACCCATTGGTAAAGTTGTAAGACTGTTTTTGAAAATTTGTTCAAAACCTAAAAATTTAAGTCCACTAAGAGTTACACTGGGGTGAAAACGCAAACCGCCTTTGTAAGGACCAATAGCGCTGCTGAATTCAACTCTGTAACCTCTGTTAACTTGAATTTCGCCTTGGTCATCTACCCAAGCAACTCTGAATGAAATAGCTCTTTCCGGTTCAACCAATCTTTCAAGAATTTTCGCTTTTTTATATTTTGGATTTTCTTCAATAAAAGGAAGAACTGTTTCTGCTACTTCCTGTACTGCTTGAAGAAATTCTTTTTCACCTTGGTTACGTTGCTGAACGTAATCCATAAATTTTTTTAGTTCTGTGTTCATGTCGTTAATTAATTTGTTAAAAAATTAAACAAAAGTTTTGACGCAAAAAAAAAACAAAAAAATTTGTTAAGCAAAAAATATTAGATACTTTTGCAACACAATTTTAAATGATATTTCTCATATCATAATTAAATATTAAAAATTAATTTAACTGTAATATTTTTTAACAACTTTTGGTTTTTTCACTATAAGTTCTAAATAAATATAAGCCCGGATGGCGGAATTGGCAGACGCGCATGGTTGAGGGCCATGTGACCGGTTGGTCGTGCAGGTTCAAGTCCTGTTCCGGGCACAGAAAGAAAATAATTAAATCAAAATAATTGCCCGAATGGCGGAATTGGCAGACGCGCATGATTCAGGTTCATGTAATCGAAAGGTTGTGCAGGTTCAAGTCCTGTTTCGGGCATTTTGTTTATGATGCATCAATTTTCATCATTTCCAGACCCAATAAAGACTCAAAATCTTCTGCTATTTCAAGAGAATCTTTATCATAATAATGCCATTTAATTGTTAAATTTGTCTTTTTTTGAGCTTCTATCAAATCAGAAAATAATTTTAACAAAGTTTTTGAAGCTGTCGAATTAAAATACTCCAGATCAATTTCAAATAAAGTCTGTGGCTGTGGATTTTCACTGTAATTTTCTATCCATTCAATAATAGGTAAAAATGTTGATTCTGCATTTTCAGGATGTGCCCTTCCCTTAATTGATAATTCTCCTTTATTATAATTAAAAACTATTTCAGGGGAATTATAAGTTCTTTCAATTACAAGGTTTTCCATATTTTTCTATTTTGCGACTAAATTAAACAAAAAAAATTATTAAACAATAATTACCTTAAATCCGCAAGTTTTTTCGTAAGTGGTTGCAGGTAGATACTTACAGTACAGGCACCTGCAACATGTAGTTTGCACCAGTCAGGTGTTTTCACCTGACTGAATTTCAGATATATAAGTATAGACTTACGGATTTAAGGAATTATAAAAAATTTATTCCTACTGACGATGCTATAAACACTCCAGCTGTTTCAGTTCTGAGTCTGAAATTATTTATGAGAACAGGCTCAAAACCTTTTGATTTAGCTAATTCTATTTCGTCTTCATCAAAACCGCCTTCAGGTCCAACAACAAAAATGATATCATCTGAAAATTTATATTTGGACAACAAATTATCTGCTTTGCAATATGCAATAAATTTTTGTTTGTTATTACAATTACATATAAAATCGTTGAAATCTAAAATTGAATCAAAAACAGGTTTGTGATATTTTTGCGATTGTTTCATAGCAGAAATTATAATTTTTTCGATTCTGTCAGTTTTTATAACCTTTCTTTCAGAATGTCTGCTTATGATTGGAGTAATCTTATCTATTCCTATTTCTACTGATTTTTCTACAAACCATTCAAATCTTTCTATATTTTTTGTCGGAGCCAACGCGATATGAAGTTTGTAAGGTTTTATATCTTGTTTTATTTCTTTATCATTAATTTCAACTACACATTGCTTTTGTTTATTATCAATAATAGTTGCCTTATATAAAAAACCTTTGCCATCTGTAATTTCTATTTTATCATTTTTCTTAAGTCTTAAAACTTTTGTCAAATGCAAAGATTCTTCGACAGAAAGCGATATAACAGACTGATTTTCAATATTTTCACAATAAAACAAAGACATAATAATCTATTTGTTAATTTAATAATTAATTAATGTGCCAATTTAACAATGTGATAATTAGCCAATGTGATAATTAGCCAATGTGATAATTAGCCAATGTG
>DYKL01000010.1 GCA_020722645.1 Acetofilamentum sp.
AGAATGAAAATAATTATAAACCAACAACTTACAAAATTATTTACACATGAAAATTGTTTTTACTGATTTAGACGGTACTTTGCTTGATAATAATGCGAAAATAAGCCTCAAAAATTTAGATACACTGAATTTGTTGAAACAAAAAGACATTATAAATGTCGCTGTTACAGGGCGTAATTTGTATAGTTGCCGAAAAGTTCTTGCCCGAGAGCTTCCTATCGATTACTTGATTTTTTCTACAGGTATAGCAATTATGGATTTCAGAACTTCTGAAATAATTTCCAAAAAGCATTTCAAATCTACAAAAGCCAGAGAAATTGCAGAAGCTTTGTTTTTTTTCAAAAAAAATATGTTTATTCATAAATCAGCTCCTGATAATCATTACTTTTATTTCAAATCTTTTGAGCATAATCCTGAATTTGAAAGGCGTTTCAAACTTTATTCGGAATTTGCAATTGAATTAAATGATATTAAATCTCTAAAAAATGTATCACAATTTCTGATGATTCTGTCAACTGACGATAATGATTTTTTTTATTTGAAAAATACTGTTTCTCAAAAAATAAAAGAAATTAAAATCATAAGAGCGACTTCGCCGATTAATCACAAAAATATTTGGTTCGAAATTTATCCCAAAAATGTTTCTAAAGCTTATGCTGCAATTGAATTATGCAATTTGTTAAATGTTGATATTTTGGATACTGTTTCTGTCGGTAATGATTACAATGATGTTGATTTGCTGGAAGTTACAGGAAAATCTTATATAGTTGAAAATGCTCCCGAAGAACTAAAAAATAAATTTGAAAATGTTTCTTCTAATCAAAATGATGGTTTTTCTGAGGCTGTGTATAGGGCTTTAAAATAAAAAAAGCTGTAATTTATACAGCTTTTTTTCAAAATTTCAGCTAAATTGTTTATGATATCTCAATTTTTTTCTTAGGCTTAATCTGTGCTTCCGGTTTTTTACCAATTGAAACGTTCAAGATTCCGTCAATATATTCTGCGTTGATTTTTTCTATGTCGGCAGTATCCGGTAAAGTGAAAACTCTTTTGAATGAACCGAAAGAAAATTCTCTTTTTGTATATTTTTCGCCTTCCTGAATTTTCTTTTCTTCTTTTTTGCTTGTGATTGTCAGCACATTATTGTCCAAATCTAAATCAAAATCTTCTTTTTTGTAGCCGGGTACAGCAATTTCAATCAGATAATCTTCGGCTCTTTCAACAATATTAACCGATGGAACTGTCTGAAGTTTTTTCAAAAATTCAACATCATCGAAAATGTCGTCAATAAAATTTGAGACTGGTAAAAACGGGTTTGTTCTTTTAATTAGTGTCATAGTTGTGTCCTCCTTAATTTGTTATTTAACAATTATTTTTATTTTTGTTTTTATATTAGTTTTCTCAATTCTTATGCCAGCAGTTTTTTTGTTATATTTTGGCAGTTTTTATGACATTTTGTCGCTATAAATTTTGTTTTGTCGTGTCATTGTGTCAGTTTTGATTTTAATTTATTTATTTGTAATAAAAAAATTATGTTTAAATATTGTAATCTTTTAATTTTGATTTTAATTTTTGGCTGTAAACAACAAGTCAATGTTATTAAAACACCCAAACAGATTGAAAATCAGATTTTTGTATGCGATACATCAGCATTTTTTCCCAGTAATTACTTCGATATAAATAAAATAAATCGTTTTCAGTCAGAAATAGATATGTTTTATATGCAGGATAATGAAACGCGAAAAATTGAAAATTGTATTCTTTTTACCGGCAGTTCAACAATCCGTAAATGGTACAATTTAGACAGCTTTTTTTATCAGAAACCGGTTCTGAACAGAGGTTTTGGCGGCTCTACTTTTCCAGAACTTATTTTTTATGCTGATGATTTGATTTTTAAGTACAATCCAAAAATTATTTTTATCTACGAAGGCGACAATGACCAGTATTTTTTGACACCGCATCAAATCCTTGAATGTGTTTGTTATTTGGAAAAAATAATTCATTCTGAATTACCGCAGACAGAATTGTATTTTATCTCTGCAAAACCTTCACCGGCAAGGAAAGAAAAATTAAGAAGTACTTATTTGACAAATAAATTGATTGAGGATTATACAAAAACTGTTGAAAATACTTATTATATTGACTTATGGACACCTATGTTCAATGAAAAATTTCAGATTAGGCATGAGATTTTCAAAAAAGACAGCCTTCATTTAAACAACGAAGGCTATAAATTATGGTATCAAGTAATTAACGAAGTTCTTGACTGAAATTTTACGATTTTGATGAATTAAAATTCTAAAATTGTTCGCTCACCTAAATCGACAACTTCTTTTTTATTTTTACCTATTGAATTACTTATTGCATCTATCTGATTTTTAGACAATTGTATAGGCTCTTGCATAATATACCAAGTGATGTTTTGTTCATAAGGTTTATCAGTAAATGAACCTTCATAAGTCCAGTAATTCTGACCAGCAGGAAATAAATAATAAACATCTATGGGTAATTCTATTTTTTGTGGCTTGTCTTTTTGTGGTATATTGTCAATAATGTATTGAAATTCGGCGTTTTCAATACCTTCGTTTACAAAAACAGCTACCAATACAGTTTTTCCTGTTGTGTCTTTATGATGAAATTGTAATTCAAGAGGAAAATGTTCACCTTTTATTTTGTGTTCTGATGGTGATTTAACAACTATTTTTTCAAGTTCAAGTTCTTTTCCAAGATAATCATCTTCTGAGGGGATTATAAGAAAAGAATTTTTTACATATATTTCAATATTTTTACCAGTATTGTTGATTACGAAATTATCAGACACATAATAGTCAGCATATAAAGGCATTAAAGTAGAGTCTTTTTGTGGTTCGTTTATATCAACAGGTGAAAGTCTTGACTCATTTTCGCAAGCTATAAGCAGAATAAAAGCAAATAAAACAAAAAATTTATCTCTTAACATTTGAGTTGTATTTTGAATTGAAATCTTCAGTGAATTTTTGCCACCAACTGAAAAACTCGGTATAAGTAATAATATTATCTCCGAATTTATTTTGGTAAGCTTCTTTTTCGGCATCAGTTATGTTTACCCTTTTAATTTTGAAAGACCAGTCATCTCTAACCGCAATTGAGTATCCTCCAAGCATCTTGTTTTCAATAAAAGTTTGTATGTTGCCCATTTTAAATTTTTATTATAATAACCTCAATACTTGTGCCATTTTTTTTATTTTATCGAAATAAATCAATAATTCTATGAATTAAAAATTGGTTTTTTGTGTAAAACATTGATTTAATAATGTATTTACAACTTTACATTTTTTTGAAAATATTTTTTGAAATAATTTGTTTTCAATAAATATTTTCTATAATTTTCATTGAGTCCGGTCTAAAAGTCTTTTTTATTTTAAGAAAATAAGTTAAGCAGCTATTTGTCAATATTTTAAAAATACAAATTGTTTTCAATTCTATTACTTTATAGACTAAACTCTTTGATAATTATAATTTTTTTATAGATTTGTCGGACAAATTCATTGAGATGTTAAAAAATAGCAAGTTTGCAATACATTTAAGCGTTTTTCTGGCGGGGTTTTCCTATTTAATATTCGAGGTAAGCTTCAATAGACTTTTATCTGTAACATTAGGAGCAACGGTTACAGCCTCCACAATTGTGCTGATGTCTTTTATGGCAGGTTTTGGTCTGGGGGCTTTTATTTTGGGTAAACAAGCAAAAAAATCTGCAAATACAGGTAAATTATTAGCATTGATTGTTGTAGCAACAGGTGTTTTCAGTTTTATCAGTTATTTAATAATCAGTTATTTGTTGCCCGAAATTTTTTTTAAATGGACAAACATTTTTTTTGCCGACACATTATTATATTTAAGTTGTTTTGTTTTACTTTTTATCCCTTCTTTCTTTATGGGAGGATTAGTGCCGACTGCAAGCAAAATTTCTACTTCAATTTTTCAAAATATTCCGAAGGGTGTTGGTAGAATATATGCTTTTGAAACACTTGGCAGCACTTTGGGTGCTTTGACAGCCGGTTTTATTTTAATTGGGAATTTAGGGCAAAATCAAACTGTAATTATCGCTTTTCTGCTTAATTTATTACTTGCTGCATTAATAATTACACAGAAAACATTTAAAAACGTTGTATTTAACAATATTTCAAATAAAAATTTATCAGACGAAACAATTAAATCAACCGGTAATGTAAATCCTCTTTTAACTACCTTTTTGTTCGGTTTTGCTGTTATGGCTATGCAAATAATTTGGATAAGAATTTTTAAAACTTACTTTACAAACACCAGTTATACTTTTACTTTAATAACAACTGCTTCAATTTTGGGTTTATCAATCGGAAGTAGCGTTTACGGCAAAAAAGGTGGAAAAATCAAAAATAAAAAAATAGTTTTGGTAAAGTCAGTTGCATTTTTTGCTATATTGCTGATTGTCGGATTATTTGTATTATACAAATTACCGGAATTGCTGATGTATCCGTTCAAAGAGAGTGCAGAAAATCCATTTTTCAGGATTATTCTGATTCCATTAATATCATCTGCATTGATTGTTATACCACCCTCAATAATTTCGGGCTTTTCTTTTCCATTAATATGCGATATTTATACTCAACAAAACGAAAATATCAGCAGAAACGTAGGTAAAATAATGATGTTCAATACAATAGGCTCTTTTGTTGGACCGGCTT
Source organism: Acetofilamentum sp. (assembly GCA_020722645.1). Classification (GTDB taxonomy): domain Bacteria; phylum Bacteroidota; class Bacteroidia; order Bacteroidales; family JAFGUD01; genus JAFGUD01. The sequence goes on from DYKL01000010.1 coordinate 4,704, forward strand.
TTGCAGCTTTTATTGCAATTCCGATATTTGGAACCGGCAAAACAATATTATTTATTACTCTCTTAGTTACTGTTTTAATTATAAAATTATCAATAAATAAAATTAAAGAATATCCGAAATTTTTAAAAATATTTTCGTTTGCTTCTTCAATTTTGTTGCTTTTCAGCTTAATTTTTATAAAAAAAATTGAATTTTTGCCGCCATCTGTAAAAATTTTGAAAAAAAATATAGTTGCTTACAAAGAAACAGTTGAAGGTACAATAATTGTTACAAATGTAGAAGAAAAAGGTATATATGGCTTCAGTACATTTATCAACAACAGTGCTGTTATCGGTTCAAATTATGATGCTGTAAAAACTGTGAAAATGATAGGTCATTTACCTTTTTATGCCGGATTAGAATGCAAAAACGTATTAATAATAGGCTTCGGAATCGGAATAACAACTTCTGCAGTTGCATCTCATCAAGAAGTAGAAAAAATTGACTGTATCGAATTAGTAACCGGCTTAGTTGATTATGCTCATTTTTATGAGAATTTCAACTCAAATGTTTATACTGACAAAAGATTGAATGTTATTTCGGGAGATGGCAGAAAATATTTGCAATCCTCATCTCAAAAATACGATTTAATTTCTTGCGACCCAACGCACCCTGTTTTAGGCTCAGGTAGTTTATATACCAAAGATTACTTTTTGCAACTCTACGAACATCTAACACCCAATGGAATGGTTACTCAGTATTTACCGCTTCACAAATTACGTTTGGAAGATTTGCTTGGAATAATAAAAACCTTTAATTCCGTTTTTGAAAATACTTATGTTTTTTTATCTCAGTATCACGCAATTTTGCTGGGTAAAAAAAATAATGAAAAAATTGATTTTTCTGTTTGGCAAAAAAAAGTTTATGCAACAAAATCTGACCCTTTTATTTATTTGAATCCTTATCATATTGCTTCAAGCGTTTTTTTTGATAAAGAAACTATACAAAAATTTGATAATAATTTAAAAATCAACACTGATAATAAAAATTACACCGAATTTTTTCCCTTTAAATCTTTCAATGAAAATAATTTGTATAATAATTTGATGTTTTTTATGCAAAACAGATGCGATATCGAAGATGTTTTTATTAATATTGATGATAAACAAAAATTGAACGAATACTTATCGGGTAATGAAAAATTAACTGAAAGTTTATATTTTTCTCTTAAAGGTAATCATCAGCAAGCAATAAAAAGCCTCGAAGAAGCTACCAAAATAAATCCCGAAAACGTTGAATATCCTTTTCTGTTAAAATTATATTACGGAATTGAAGAATAAAAATGTTTGTAAAATACATATAATCATTATTTTATAAAAAACATCAAAAGAAACTGCAACTATAAGCATATTCTGAATCTTTTTAGGGAATTAATATATTAACTTTCAAACTTTAATTTATGAGAAGAATTACAATTTTAACAATGATTCTGTTGTTTTCACTTTTAACTTTTGCCCAAAAACCGGTAAAAGTGCAACTGAAAGCAAATCAGAGTAGTTTTGAAATAATTGGTAAAAGCAATGACCAATTAGTTGTCAGAACGACAATTTCGCAAATGCTTTTAAACCCGACTGAAACAGAAAAAGGTGTTTTTGTCAATCTCTATGCCGAAAATTTATTAAAAGTTTTCGGACAAGGTAATCCAAATCTTCCTGTTGTCAGTAAACTTATTGAAGTTCCGCAAGATGCAGAAGTTCAAATTAACATTGTCAGTTATGATGAAGAAATAATTAATTTGGCTGATTACGGTTTTTCTGCTAAATTGATGCCCGCACAACCTTCTTATCCGAAAAATATAGATCCTTCTGACATTATTTTTTACTACGACGAAGAAGCATATTCAAAAAATGAATTTTTAAATTCTGAAATTGCAGTTTATGAAGAATCAGGAATGATGCGTGCTACAAGATTCGGTAGAATTGAAATTCGTCCGGTTCAGTATAATCCTGTTACAAATCAAGTTAAAGTTTTAAACAACTTGGTAATAGAAATCAAATTTGTAAATGCAAATTATGCTAAGACACAACAACTTAAAGAAAAATACGCTTCTCCTTATTTTGATGGTATTTTATCAACAAGTTTAATCAACTATGATAATCAGGTTTCAAAAGATTTAATTCAAAATGTACCTGTTGAAATGGTTATTGTATCTGACCCAATGTTTGAAACTCAACTTCAACCATTTATTGAATGGAAAGAATTGAAAGGTTTTAATGTTACTGTTGCATATACTAACGTAATCGGAACAACAACTACAGCAATTAAATCTTATTTACAAGGTTTGTATAATGGTGCAAATCCTCCTGATTTTGTACTTTTTGTAGGTGACGTTGCTCAAATTCCTGCTTGGGATGGTAATGCAGGAAGCCATGTAACTGATTTAAGATATTGTGAATATACCGGAGATAATATACCGGAAGTTTCTTATGGTCGATTTTCTGCACAGAATACTACTCAACTTCAACCTCAAATTGATAAAACTATGATGTTTGAGCAATATACTATGCCTGATCCTTCTTATCTTGAAAATAATGTTCTTATTGCCGGTGTTGATAATAGTTGGGCACATGTTTACGGCAATGGAGCAATTAATTATATATCTTCAATTTACTGTAACAAAAACAACGGAATTAATCCTTTGACATATTTATATGATGACGCTGCAAACAGCACTGTAATGAAATCAGATGCTGCCGGTGCTTCTGCTTCTATAATATCAAACATATCTAATGGTGTCGGAATAGCTAACTACACTGCACACGGAAGTCCATCCGGTTGGTACAACCCCGGATTTGAAATAAGTGATTTTGGTTCATTAAATAACAACGGAAAATATGGACTTTTAATAGGTAATTGCTGCCTAACAAATAAGTTTGATAATTCAGAATGTTTTGGAGAAGCTCTTCTTAGAGTAGCTAACAAGGGAGCTATTGGATACATTGGTGGTTCTAATTCTACATATTGGGATGAAGACTATTGGTGGGCAACAGGAGTTGGTACTTGCGTAGAAAATCCAACATACAATAACTTCACAACAGGTTCTTATGATGCATTATTTCATACAATGACAAATGAAGTTAATGATCCATCTTTATGGTATATTACCCAAGGACACATGAATCTTCGTGGTCAATTGGCAGTTGAAGAATCCTCTTCTGATATGAAACAATATTACTGGGAAATTTATCACCTAATGGGTGACCCCACTATTATGCCTTATCTGGGAGTTCCTGATGCAATCACTTATACTTTAACTCCTAATGTGCTGATGATTGGTTCTTCAACATTTGATATTTCAACTGTTGCTTATGCTACTGTTGCAGTTCATCAAGACGGAAACAGACTTGCTGTTGTTATGACAGACAATAATGGCGATGCTACTATTAATTTGTCTAGTGCTTTAACAGGTGGAGAAGTTACATTAGTTATTACAGCTCAAAATCATCAACCTTTAATTGAAGCAATACAACCTATAGCTGCAAGCGAACCTTATGTTCTAGTTTCAAGTTACACTCCCGATAATGCAGATTATAATTCTACAACTAACATAGATGTTACTTTTGAAAACGTTGCAGATGAAGGTTATGATGCTGCAAACGTAGTTGCTACTCTTACAACTTCTGACCCCTATGTAACAATCGTTGACGCAACAGAAAATGTCGGAGCAATAAATGGTGGTCAAACTGTAACAAAAACAGATGCTTTTGAAGTACAAATTGCTAATAATGTGTCAGACCAATACGTAGCTCAAATGACAATTACAATGACAGGTGATGATGCAAAATATACTTGGACATCAAATATTGATTTAGTTATTAATGCACCTGCATTCACAATCGGTTCAATGACTCTTTCGGGAGATAATGACGGAAACGGAAGATTAGAACCGGGCGAAACTGCCAACCTTACTTTTGTTGTAAACAATACAGGACACGCTGATGCAAACTACATTACAAATGAATTAATAGGAAATTCTCCTTTCTTTTCTATTACTAACAACACAATTGTAAATCAACTAAATGCTCAAAGTTCTGCTGATGTTATATTTTCTGTGATAGCAAGCGAAGGAACACCCCAAGGAACTGTTGTCGATTTGACTTTTGATGTTTACAAAGATGTTTATACAGCTCAATCAACCGAAGAATTGACAATCGGTATTCCTGCTGAAATTGTTGTTGGCACAGGAACTCAAGAATCGGGTGGTTATCCTTTTTATACTTATTATGAAAATAACAAATCACAAATGTTATTTTTGGGAAGCGAACTTGGTGCAGGTGAAATTGTTATTCAGGATATTGCTTTTGATTTTATAAATACTGACAATGATATTACATCTTTAACTAATTTGACAATCAAATTCAAAGCAACCACAATGACAAGTTTAGGTTCGGCTTATCCTGATATGACAGGAGCAACAACCGTATTATCTTCAGCTTCATATACAATGCCTCAAACTAATGGTTGGTATGTATTTGACACTGACAACTTTACTTTTGATGCTTCTCAAAATTTGATAATTGAAATTGTATGGGGTGACAATAATGAATATGGTTCTTATGATAATGAATATAAATTAAATTGTACATCAACTGCCTTTACTTCTGTAACTTATGGATATGCAGATGATGAAACTCCTCCAATTTATGATGGTAATTCATCTGTCAGACCGAATGTAACATTCTATTTTGAAAGTCAAGTACCCGGAACAGAATATGTTGCAAACTTTACTGTAACAGACGGCAGCAACCCGATAACAGGAGCAACTGTTATTGTCGGAACTTTGGGACAAACAGTTGACGGAAGCGGACAAACTACATTTGATTTATATGAAGGTACATATTATTACACTGCAACAGCAAACGGATACCAGACAATCTCAAACGTTGAATTTGTTGTCGATGGTAACGAAGATATAACTATTGAAATGGTACCGGGTGATGTTACTGAAATAGCTAACAGAATTCAATTGTATCCAAACCCCACAGACGGTTTATTGAATATTGACATTGATAACTTTGTAACAGCTGATTTTGTTATTACTGATTTATTGGGTAAAGTTGTATTGAAATCTTCGATTACAAAAACAAATACACAAGTCGATTTAAGTAATCTGTCAAACGGCGTTTATATGATAAACATTTCTGTTGATGGTCAGATTTTACAAAATAAACTGATTATAGAATAAAAATTAAATTATAAAAATAAAAAACGGCAATTTTTAAATTGCCGTTTTTTATTTGTTTCATAAATTTCTACATCATTGATTTTTTGTATTCTTTCAAACCTAATGCAAGAACTTTTACAGCACTTGCCAAATCTTCTTTTTTTAGAACATAAGCAATTCTTACCTGATTTTTACCTAACCCGGGAGTAGCATAAAATCCGGTGGCAGGAGCCATCATCACAGTTTGATTTTCGTAACTGAAATGTTCCAACATCCACTGACAGAACTTGTCACAATCATCAATAGGAAGTTGAGCAATTGTATAAAAAGCACCTTTGGGCATTGGAGTGTAAACACCTTCAATTTTATTTAATTCTGTAACCAAAAAGTTTCTTCTTTCGACATATTCATTGTAAACTTCTTTAAAATATTCATCTGGTGTGTTCAAAGAAGCTTCTCCAAGAATTTGTCCGAAAAATGGCGGGCTTAATCTTGCTTGAGCATATTTAAGAGCAGTAGCTATAAGTTCTTTGTTTTTTGAAACAATACAACCGGTTCTTGTTCCGCATTCGCTGTATCTTTTTGAGTTGGAATCAATAAGAATAACTCTGTCTTCTATTCCTTTGAGATGCATTACTGATGTGTGAACAAGACCGTCGTAAACAAATTCCCGATAAACTTCATCGGCAATAATAAACAAATCATGTTTTATAGCAAACTCAGCAAGTTGAAGCAATTCTTCCTTAGAATACATACCACCGGTAGGATTGCTTGGATTACAAATTAAAATTCCTTTTGTTTTATCAGTTACTTTTGATTCGAAATCTTCTAAAGTAGGTAAAGCAAATCCTTTTTCGATGTATGAAGTAATTGGAACAATGTTAATACAAGCATGTTTTGCAAAACTGTTGTAGTTTGTATAAAAAGGTTCAGGAATAATAATTTCCTCACCCGAATTAAACGCAACCATCATTGCAAAAGATAGTGCTTCAGAACCTCCGGCAGTAACAAGGATATCATCGTGTGTAACATTAATGTCTATTCCTTGATAGTATTTTGCTAAACCTTTTCTGTAAGAAAGTAATCCGGCAGAGTGGCTGTATTCAACAACCTTGCCGTCCCAATTTCTAAGAGCTTTCAAAGCATTTTCCGGCGTTTTGATGTCTGGCTGTCCAATATTAAGATGATAAACTTTTACTCCTCTTTTTTTAGCTTCATCTGCATAAGGAACTAATTTACGTATAGCTGAAGCAGGCATTTCTTTCCCGCGTTGAGATAATTGTGGCATTTTGTTTTATTTTAATGTTTTTTTATGCGTCAAAATTAGAAATTACATTTATAACAAAAAATTTTTAAAGAAATAAAATCAAAAAAAAAAAAAAATAAAAAAAGCCGGAATTTTCCGGCTAAATTATTAAATATTATGCTTCTCCTCCATATTTGTTTTTGTAATAATCATCTAATTCATCTGCATAATTACCAACTCTGTTTAGAGTAGCCATAACTTCACTTTTATCCAATCCTTCAACTTCTCTGATGGCTTTGATATAAATCCATTCTTTGAATTTTGTCATACCAACGCCGTACAAACTGTGATTTTTTTCAAGAACCTCTTCGTAAAATTCTGTTTTTTGATTTACAGGGATCTTTGCAATAGGAGCTAAAACTTGAAGGTATGACCAACCATTATCGTGAGTAAATACGTCAATCATAACTTTTGCACTTCCTTTAAATAAATCCCATTGACCGGGTTTGTCGGTTCTGCAATTTTTTGGGTCAACACCTAAATCGGTAATACATGACTCAACTAAATCATAAATTTCTTGTAATTCCATAAAAAATTAGTTTTTAAAATTTTGTCCAAATATTATTATTATTTTTGATAAAACCTAATTTTAGAAAAAAAATTTTTTCTGGTTTTTGACGAATGAATATTTTTGCATATATTAATTTTTATGTTATTATTTATATCAGTTTTGGCAATTGGAATTTTTTTGGGATACTTGATGCGAAAAAGAAAAGTTCAAAAGAAAGTAGATTTTTTAATTACAATATCTATATACAGTTTATTGTTTTTAATCGGAGTATCTGTAGGTTCAAATGAATTGATTGTAAATAATTTGGGAAAAATTGGATTTAATGCATTTGTTTTGACAATCGGAGCTGTTGCCGGAACAATTTTGTTTTCATTTATAATAGGTAAAAAGTTTTTTTCTGATAATAAAAATACCAATGTAAATGATTAACCTGAATTCTTATAAAAAATGAAAGGTAGTCTGATAATATTATCGTTTTTTATTGCAGGTTTGTTATTGGCATATTTTGGCTTAGTTCCTGATTTTTTGATTAATATAGATTACAGTTACTACGCTTTGATTGTACTTATGTTCTTTGTCGGAATAGCAACCGGTGCAAATCCCAAAACTTTTGAGATGCTTAAAAAGGCAAAATTCAAAATTTTTTTAGTACCTATTTCTGCAATCATAGGAACATTGTTTGGGGTTGCAGTTGTTAGTTTTTTGTTGCCGACAGTTAATATAGAAGATTCATTAGCAATTGGGTCAGGTTTTGGTTATTACAGTTTGTCAAGTATTTTAATAAGTGAGGTAAAAGGGGAATATCTGGGAGTTACAGCATTACTTTCAAATATTTTGCGTGAAATTTTAACACTTTTGTTTACACCTGTGATATTAAAATATTTTGGAAAAATTTCACCGATAGCGGTTGGAGGAGCAACGTCAATGGACACTACCTTGCCGATAATAACAAAATATGTTGGTTCGGAATACGCATTAACTTCAGTATTAAGCGGAACCATTTTGACAATTATAGTTCCAATTTTAGTTGCTTTGTTTATAAGTTTGTAAACTATAGTTCAAATTTTGAACAATTTTGTTAAACTTTTCATAATCAAGCTTAAACAAGTAAAATAATTTTGTAAGTGGCTGATAATTAAGTTTTTGTAAAATAGAGTAGGGTGTTCTTTTAAAATTCAGTTTGCTGTAACGCCCATTAACAGAGTATCTTAGTCTGTCTTGTATAAATTTATCAATATTTTTCAGCGACTTAGATGTGTTTATTAAAGGGAAAAACCACCTCGACCAACATAAATCATTGCTGTCAAAATTTTTACCTAACATTTTATGGTTTATTTTGTTAATAAACAAGCTAAGTGTCTGTTTATCAGACAATTCTTTTTTTGTTTTTAGTTTGTAGTATCTCCTGCTAAGCCTTTTAATTTTTCTTTTAAACTTCATTTGTGTTGCTTTTGAAATGTCAATTTCTCCTTGATTGTATGTAAAGCCAACAAAAGTCCATTTTTCAGAAGGTTCAAGTTTACATGTTTTAGTGTAGTTAAGCGATAGATGTTTAGAATTTAGTTTTTTTTCAAGAAAATCAATATGTTGGTCAATATTTTGTTCATAATCAAAAAAAATTATATCATCAGAATATCTGGCATAGGTAATTTGTTGATTAGCAAAATATTGATCTATGTCATATAAATATAAATTTGAAAGAAAAGGTGCAATAGGAGAACCTGCCATAAGACCTTTTTTTACAGTAATTATATTATTGTTATAAATGACTTTGTTGTTAAGTAATACTGAACGAAGAACAAACATAACATCTTTATTATCAGATATTTGTGTCGGTAAGCTACTGAGAAAATCTTCAATATTTATCGAATTGAAAAAATTTTTTATATCAGTTTTGAATACAGATTTTTTATTCAGATTTTTATCCGATAGAATTGATTTAAAAGCGGTTTTTGCTCCTTTGTTTCTTTGAAAAGAATGACAATTTGGCGATATAAGATAAGAAAAACTGTCAGTTAACAGACTTGAAAAAACTTTCAGCAGGAAATCGTCCTGTGCTGAAAAAAGAAATACCGTCTTTTTTTTATCGGTATCTAACTTGTTTATTTCTAATTTTTTAGGAAGTGAGAATAAATAATTTCGGCTAATAATTTTGTCAGTAATTTCGATATATTTTTTTGTGTTAATAATGTTATTATAATCTTTGATTTTATTACGTTGAAAAGGGTGATTCTTTTTAAAATTTACAAATATATTTTCCCATATATTGCAGTCGTATAATTGATTAAGCATATTAATTAATGTTTAGGTTTAAAAAAACGACATTCAAAAGAATAGCTTTGAATGGCTGGAAGCCATGACCTGAGTGAACACAAGAAATTTGCCTTCAAAAATATTATTATCTTATGCTTCCTCATATCGAAGGCACGTTAAAAACGTATCTTTTGATGTCGTTTTAGAGATATATTTTGTAAATTTAAGTTTACATAAATAAATTCGCATTTTACTTTTATATACTGTGTTTATATTTTTGTACATAAAAATAAATTTGTAATAAAAAAAATAAAAATGATATAGCTAAAGATTGACAAATTCATTGATTCTATTAATAATTACTTAGATAATTTCAAATATTCTATATTTGATGAGTCTAAGCTCATTATCTGCTTCCAAAAATCAAAGTTCCTATTCTAATCATAGTAGCACCTTCTTCAATTGCTATTTTATAATCAGAAGACATGCCCATTGATATCTCACTAAAATAATGTTTTTCTGCAAAATATTTTTCTTTTAATAGTAGAAAATGATTTTTCAAACTATTAAATTCTTTTCTAATAATTGTTTTGTCATTAGTAAATGTCGCCATCCCCATTAAGCCTCTTAATTTTATGTTGTCGAGATTTTCGGAGGATAATTTTTCAATTATTTCAACGCTTTCATCATAACTAATACCATATTTATTTTCTTCTTTTGCAATTTTTATTTCCAAAAGGCAATCTACAACTTTATTTATAATTTTAGCCTGTTTATTTATTTCTAGCAACAGCTTGTAGCTGTCAACACTATGTATGAGCGAAACAAAAGGCACTATCTGCCTGACTTTATTTGTTTGTAGATGACCAATAAAATGCCATTGAATATCTTTTGGTAAGTTAAGTTGCTTGTTTACAAGCTCTTGTACTTTGTTTTCACCAAATATTCTCTGACCCTTATTATATATATTAATAATGTGTTGTTCCGAAAAATTTTTTGAAACAGCTATTAATTCGACCGAAGGAGGCAATTCTTTTATTATTTCAGAGAAATTATCCATTGTTTTTTTTTTACAAAGATATAACTTTTATGAAATTTAATAAATATTTTTCAATAAAAACAACTTTTGTTAAATAAATTTTACAATATTTTAAACAAAATATTTTTTATTATATTTAAATAGTATTAAAAAAATATAGTTTTTCTTTAATTATAATTCTATGTTTTTTTTTATAAGATAAAATAAAATTTTAAGTAGAAAAAAGTAAAGTTCGTTTAACAATGAATTAAAGCCTTATTCAAAAACACTTATGTGTAATATACTGATAATCAGCGATAAAAAATTTTTGCTTCTAAAATGCTGAAAATGAAGCAAAAAAAAAAAAATTAAAAAAAAATGAAAAAAAATTTTGTCATTAAATAAACTATAATAATATTTACTGTTGCACACAAAAAAAATCATTCAAAGAAAAAAAAGTTTAATCACACACACGAAAAATTAATTTAACACATTTATGCAACAGGGCATACACATCACTATCTGGGAAAAATGTCTCGAGATTATTCGGGATAATGTAGAAAAAGAAGTATTTGAGGCTTGGTTTAAGCCGATTGTACCGGTTGGTTACAACAACCCCGTATTAACCGTACAAGTTCCATCACCTTTTTACTATGAGTATATTGAAGAGCATTATATTGATTTGCTCAAAAAAACTCTTAGAAGAGTAATTGGAGCGCAGGCAAAGCTAGAGTATCGAATAATAATGGATAACTCTACCGGTTCCAAAAACATCAAAAAATCTACAATTAAGTTACCTTCTAATCAGGTTACAAATGTAGAAAATAATCCGGTACCAATACAAATGAGTACAACTCCAAAAAATCCATTTGTAATTCCGGGTATCAAAAAAGTCAAAATCAACTCCCAACTTGATAAAAATCAAAATTACGACAATTTTGTCGAGGGAGCTTGTAATAAATTAGGTCGAAATGCAGGGCTTAAAATTGCAGAAAATCCGGGTAAAACATCATTTAATCCTTTGTTTCTGCACGGAAGTTCAGGTGTCGGAAAAACACACTTAGCTCACGCAATAGGCTTAAAGACCAAAGAATTAAATCCCGATAAAATTGTCTTATATGTATCGGCTCATGATTTTCAGACAAGATATACAGATGCAGTAAGAAACAATTCAATCAATGATTTTGTAAATTTTTTCCATTCATTAGATGTATTTATCGTTGATGATATTCAGGATTTTTCAGGCAAAGATGCTACTCAGAAAATATTTTTCAATATCTTTAATTTTTTGCATCAACAGGGCAAACAATTAATTTTTTCATCTGATAGAGCTCCTGCCGAGCTTGAAGGTTATTTCGACAGACTTTTAACTCGTTTTAAATGGGGTTTAACAGCTGAATTAACAATTCCTGATTATGATACCAGAGTTGAAATTATTAAAAGAAAAGCTTACGAAAGCGGAATTGAAATTTCAGAAAAAGTTTTAGAGTTAATTGCTCAAAACATTACATCAAGTATTAGAGAATTAGAAGGAGCTTTACTTTCGATTATTGCTTATTCAGCAGTTGATGTTGGCAAAATTACTCTCGAATTGGCAAAAAAAGTTTTGAAGAATTTAATAAAAGAAAGAAAACAAGAGTTTACAGTAGAACAAATTATTCAAATTATTTCTGATTATTTTCATATCCCTCCCAAGGCAGTTAAAGCTAAGACAAGAAAAAGGGAGGTAGTTCAGGCAAGACATCTTTGTATGTTTTATTGTAAACAACTGACAAAAATGAGTTTGTCTTCAATAGGGGCAGAGTTTGGCGGAAGAGATCATTCAACAGTTCTTCATGCAATTAAAACTGTAAATGATCTAAGAGAAACAAATAAGGAGTTTCAGAATTATGTAGATGATATAGAACGCTTATTGAGTTAATGTTTTTTTTCCCTTTTAGTGTATTACAAAGTTTACAAATAGTAAATCAAAGTTGTGCCAAAAACAAAAAACCGCTTATTTAAGCGGTTTTTTGTTGTTTACAAATGTCAAAGCACCTTTATTTAAAGTATTTTTCGAATCTGATTTTTAGATTATCACAGCCGAATTTGAATAATTTAACAGGATTGTCTTTTTGAGTGTATTTTAACTCAAATTTTTCATCTTTTGGTATTTCCGGTAACATTTTAATTACTTCTTCAAAAATATCTTCCACTGAATTTAATTTCGATAAACCAAATTTTGAATGCAATTCTGAAAATTGTTCAATACTTGTTTTTTCGAGCTTAGAATTAAAATATTTATCGAAGTTCTGAATGTTTTTCTGTGTATTTGTAAAACTTCCACCAATTTCGGTCGGAAAGCTTGCAGGAAGTATTAAATCTGCTTTTGAACAAGTTTCTGTCATAAAGTAATCCTGAACTACAACAAATTCTGCATTATCAATCCATTTTGACGGTTTTTCTTTATCAAAAGCAGTTCCAACAGGATCTTCCCCGAAAATGAATATATTTTTGGCTGTGTTGTTTTCCAACATATCTAAACATGATTGTTCATTTTTTTCTGGTTGAGAGCAATTCCAGTATTTTTTAGTTTTTTCTAACCAGATTTTATCATCAGCAGGGATGTTACCAATACCTAATTCACTGAAAATGCCCATATCAAATAAACCGTGAGAATTATTTTTCCCTTTAAGCGAAATCAAACCCGAACCGGTTTTTCCTAATTTTCCGGTCAGAAGAGCCAAATTGTATATTTCTATACTTGTTTTTGAAGAGATTTGATTTTCGCTATATACAATTACCGCATTATTTTCAAAAACATATTCTTTGGCAAAACCGGATATTACTTTTTCATTTTCAACACCTGATAAATTAACTAACTCAGTATAATTTTCAGAAAGCAATAAATTTTTGTATTCTACAAATTCGCTGCAATTATCATCAATATATAATTTATTGAATAAATTGTTTGAGATAATGTAATGATTTACAGCTTTGATAAAATTGTAATAAGATTTTATTTTTGTAACTTTTTCGACTTTTTTGAACATTTTGCTTTCAGTAAGCACTGTTATCATTTCTAATTTTAATCCTGTCCAGTATTTTGCTGAATTTAACATAAATCCGAAAACAGCATTCTCATTATTAGGTTCCGAACCAATGATGTAAACTTTTTTTGCCTGATTCAAGTCATTAAAAGACAAATTTGATTTAGAATTGTTCAGATATCCCAATCCTTTGCCAAGATAGTGAAAACTATTGATGTTGTTAGTTTTAACGCCGGCATAAGCAAGTTTTTTTAACATATACAATTCTTCGTTTGTCAATCTTGCTCCGGCAAAAAACAGATTATCATTAGGTTTTACATTTTTAATTTTATTTTCAATCAAATTAAAGGCTTCGTCAAAAGATATTTCTGTAAAAGCTCCGTTTTTCTTTAACAAAGGCTTTGTAATTCGTTCTATATCATTGAAATAATGATAACCGAATTTCGGGTTTTTGCACAAATTGCCGTCTTTATTGACTAAACCATCAGCTCCGGTTACTTTCATGACGAATCCGCCTTTATGATGAATTGTTATTTTGCAACCAATTGAACAATAATTACATATAGTTTCAAATGTTTCAAGTTTTACGGGACCCGGCTTAAAAGGTGTTTTTTCGGTTATAGCACCTGTCGGGCATGCCGAAATACATAAGCCGCAGCTTTCGCAGTCGGTTTGTTCCAACGGTTTGTTCATACTTGGAGCGACAAATGTTTCAAAGCCTCTTTCTACAAGCCCTAAGGCATTTGCTCCTACAATATCTTTACAAATTCTTACACAGCGTGAGCATAGAATACATTTGTTATTGTCAATTTTTATGAAAGGGTGTGAGTTTCTGATAGGATATTCTTTGAATTCTCCTGCAAATTTTTTCTGTTCTGCATTATATTCGGTGCAGTGATTTTTAAGATCGCAATCAAAATATTCAACACAACCGCATTCAAGACATCTTTTAGTCTCTTGCGTTGCTTGTTCGTTAGAATATCCAAGTTCCACCTCTTTAAAGTCGAACCTTTGGTTTGCGTCTAATACAGGCATTTCCTGACGTTTTTGAAACGGAACTTTTCCTTTGTATTCTTGAATTTTCTGTTCTTTGAAATTATCTTTTTTGCTTAAAAATTCTTTTTTCAGAGTCTCAACTTTTTGTCCGTTAAGATATTGATTACAGCTATTTGCAGCAATTTTTGCCTGTGCTATAGCTTTAATAATTGTTGCCGGTCCGGTTACTCCATCTCCAGCTGCAAATATTGATTCTATGCCAGTCTGCAAAGTTTCGGGATTAGCTTCTATATCGCCCCATCGGGTTGCTTTAAGTTCTCCAGATTGAGTATTTGAATTAATATCATTCAAAAAATTTACATCAGTTTTTTGCCCTATGGCAGCCAGAATATAATCAAACTCCATATCAATTTCACTTCCTTCTACAGGCACCGGTCTTCTTCTTCCAGAGGCGTCAGGTTCTCCAAGTGCCATTTTTTGTAAAGTCATTGATTTTACCTTTCCGTTTTCGTCTTTGTTTACTCTGACGGGATTGTGTAAAAATAAGTATTCGACGCCTTCCAATTTTGATTCGTGAATTTCTATTGGGTTAGCAGGCATTTCTTTTTCGGTTCTTCGGTAAATAACTACTACATTTGTGCTTCCACATCTTACAGAAGTTCTGCAGCAATCCATTGCTGTGTTACCACCACCGACTACAGCAATTTTTTTGCCCTTAAAATCGTATTTTTGACCTGTAACTTCCATATTTTTTAAAAAGTCAATGCCTGAGTAAACACCATCAGCATCTTCGCCTTCGGCACCGAGCAATGCACCTTTTTGAGAACCGATTGTTAGAATTGTAGAGTCGTATTTTTGGGCAATTTCTTTATAACTCAAATTATCTCCGAGTTTTTTATTGCAGAAAATATTAACACCGATTTCAGTAATTGTACTGATTTCTTTGTCTAATAAATCGTTTGGAAGTCTGTATTCAGGAATTCCGTATCTTAACCAGCCACCCGGATATGGAGCCGCTTCAAAGATATCACACTGATGACCTTTTTGTTGTAAAAAATAGGCAGCAGAAAGTCCACCGGGACCGGCACCGATTATTGCAACTTTTTTACCCGTAGATTTTTCAATTTTTGGTTTAAAGTGAATATCTGATTCCAAATCTTTGTCTGCGGCAAACCTTTTAAGATAGTCGATACCGACAGCGGCACCTTCGTCCATTAAATTTCTTCTGCAGGCTACTTCGCAAGGTCTGACACATACTCTACCGCAAATAGCAGGAAGCGGATTTACTTCTTTAATTAATCCTATTGCTTCACTGAACAATCCTTTGTCAATCAATGAAATATATCCCTGAACATCAACACCGGCAGGACAATTGCCTTTGCAAGGTGCTGCACAATCAGCATAATGGTTACTAACCAACAAATCCAAAGCAGTCTTTCTTGCTTTTCTGACTTTTTCGTTGTCAGTATGAATTTTCATTTCTTCTACAACTTTTGTTGAGCAAGAAGGTTGCATTCCTTTCATTCCTTCAACTTCGACAACACAGACAAAACAAGAAGAATATGGTTCCAAACGTTTGTCGTGGCATAGAGTAGGGATAAAGATATTATTTCTTGTAGCAACTTCTAAAATAGTTTCACCTTTTTTTGCAGAAACCTCTTTTCCGTTTATATATATTAAAAAGTCGTTCATTTTTATTGTTTTTTAATTTGAAAATGATTTAAGATAATTTTATTGCGTCAAACTTGCATCTTGAAAAACATTCACCGCATTTGATACATTTGTCATGGTCGATGAAATGAATTTCTTTTGGTGATCCTGATATTGCGTTTGTCGGGCAGTTTTTAGCACAAACAGTGCAACCTGTACATTTATCAGGAATTACAGTATAAGTTAAAAGTTTTTTACAATGTAAAGCCGGACATTTTTTATCATAAATGTGAGCTTCGTACTCGTGTCTGAAATATTTAATTGTAGTTAAAACAGGATTTGGAGCTGTTTGTCCTAACCCGCACAAAGAATTATCTTTAATTTGTTGAGCGAGTTCTTCAAGAAGTTCGATATCTCCGTCTTTGCCTTCGCCTTCGGTAATTCTTGTAAGAATTTCGAGCATTCTTTTTGTACCTATTCTACAGAAAGTGCATTTACCGCAAGATTCTTTGGCAGTAAAATCCAAGAAAAATCTTGCAATATCAACCATACAAGTAGTTTCGTCCATAACAACCATACCACCTGAACCCATAATAGCTCCAGTTGCAGTAACAGAATCGTAATCAACAATTGTATCAGCAAGGCGTTCAGGGATACAACCACCGGAAGGACCTCCCATTTGAACAGCTTTAAATTTTTTATCATTAATAATACCACCGCCAAGCTTAAAAATTATGTCCCGAATAGTAATGCCCATTGGAACTTCAACAAGCCCGCCGTGTCTGATTTTACCGGTTAATGCAAAAACTTTTGTGCCTTTGCTTTTTTCAGTTCCATATTTTGCATATTCCTGCGCACCGTTAAAAATTATCCACGGAATATTAGCATAAGTTTCGACATTATTAATATTAGTAGGAGATTTCCACAATCCTGATTCAGCAGGGAATGGAGGTCTTTTTCGCGGCATACCTCTTTTGCCTTCAACAGATGCAATAAGTGCTGTTTCTTCGCCGCAAACAAAAGCTCCGGCACCTTCTTTTACATAAATATCAAAATTAAATCCTTCGATGCCAAGAATATTTTTCCCTAAATATCCTTTTTTACGAGCCTGTTCAATTGCAATATTTAACCTGACAATTGCAAGAGGATATTCAGCACGACAGTAAATAACACCTTGGTTGGCTTTGATAGCATAGGCTGCAATTATCATCCCTTCCAAAACAGAGTGGGGGTCACCTTCAAGTAAAGATCTGTCCATAAAAGCACCCGGGTCACCTTCGTCAGCATTACAAATTATGTATTTATTTTCAGCATTGTAACCAGATGCAAATTTCCATTTTACGCCAGTTGGGAAACCTCCTCCTCCACGTCCTCTCAAACCGGACTCAAGTACAGTTTGAATAACCTGTTGATTGGAAATTTTTTCATCGGCAATTTTTTTAATCGATTTATAACCGTTTCTGTTTTCGTACTCTTCAATTCTTTCGGGATTTATATGACCGCAATTTCTGAGGGCTATTTTAACCTGTCCCTCAAAAAAGTTGTTTTCAGGTGCTTTAAATTTATCGGTTTGAACAACGTATTTTTCAAGAGGTTTATGATTTTCGATATGATAATTAATAATTTCTTCAACTTTTTTCTGGTCAACATCGCCATATAAATAGACATCATTGCCATCGTGAATTTCAACGAGTGGTTCGCGGTAACACATACCAATACAACTTGTTTTGTCAAGATATATAGGTAAATTATTATCCTTATTAAGTAATTCAATATGTTCAAAAACTTTTTTAGCTCCGGCAGCAATACCACAACTGCCAAGACCTACTATTACTTTAATATTTTCCATTTTAAATTTGTTTTTTAATTACAAAAATTGAAAAATTACTGATTTTTCTTTTTAATTTCTTTGATTACATTAACAGCTTTTTTACCGTCGAGCTTCCCGTAGGCTTCACCTCCAATCATCATAACAGGTGCTAATGAACAACAACCTAAACATGCTACTGATTCAAGAGTAAACAAATTATCTTCGGTTGTTTCACCATCTTTTATTTTCAGGAAATCCTGAATCGATTCTGAAATTTTTGTAGCATTCTGAACATGACAAGCTGTTCCGTGGCAGACTTTAATAACGTATTTTCCGACAGGATTTAGCCGAAATTGTGTGTAAAAAGTTGCAACACCATACATATCGCTAAGGCTTATTCCGGTTTGAGAAGATAATTTATAAAAAGCTTCTTCGGGGATAAAGCCGAATATGTTTTGTGTGCCTTGCAACAATGGAATTAAACTGCCTTTTTTGTCTTTGTATTTTTCAATTACAGGGTCAAGCAGTTTTAAATCAACTTTGGAAGATTGCATTGAAATAGGATTGTCCATTTTTTTATTTTTAAAAATTTTTAAATGATTTTTTTTTTTCAAAAATTGTTTTCAAAAGTAAACTTAATTTTTTTAAATTCAATAAACTTTTAAAGACTTTATTCGTTATAAATAAAAAAAAATTTTTTTTGCACAAAAATTAACTTAAAATCATATATTATGAAAATTAAATTTTACTTAGGTTTATTCTTATCTGTTTTTGTTTTAATGTCTGCAACTTGTCAAGATGACCCTGATGATGTAACAGATAAAAGAGACAATATTGTTGGTTCTTGGCATGCTAATATTGATGATGGAGCAGTAAACGAAGACTATGTTGTAGAAATATCCAAAGATGAAGCTGATGCAACAAAAATTAAGATGACCAATTTTTTCAACAAAGGTGGTGTAACAGTTGCAACAATTACAGGCTATAATCTGACTGTTGCAGAACAAAGTATTGAAGGATATACTGTTTTTGCTGACGGCACAATTAGCGAATCATATCAGGAAATTACTTGGAACATAACAATAGATGGAGATGTATATACATGTAGCTTTGTACCAGGTGGAATTACAAAAAATTCTGATTTGTAATTAATTTCAGATATTATGTTGTAATATCTGGTATTGGTTTAAAACTGTTGATTTGCCGGTGGTGGCACCGGTAAAAGCTTGTATTACCGACGTTTCAGGTGTTCGCACCTGAAATTTCAACGGTTTTAAACCAAGAGCAAATCAATAATAAAAATTTAAAGCCAGACTGAATAAAATTATTTATTTTCAGTCTGTTTTTTTTGTTTACTTTTATTTATCACCTTAAATCCGCAAGTCTTTTCGTAAGTGGTTGCAGGTGAAAACACCTGCAACATGTAGTTTGCACCAGTCAGGTGTTTTCACCTGGCTGAATTTCAGATATATAAGTATAGACTTACGGATTTAAGGTATCAGTTTAATAATATCATCGTTCATTTCTTTAAGTGATGGATTTTTGGGTGAGATGTTTTCAACTGTTGAATTTTCAAAAGGATTGTTTATCGTATTATAAATAGCCATCAATTCAACTCTCCATATTTCATTAGTTACATTAAAATTTTTTTTGAAATGGATTATTAAATTGATTTTTGATAAAACAGAGTCTAAATTTTTTTTAAATTCAGAAATAAGGTTTTCATCAAGGTTTAAAAAATGAGGATATTCAACGTTTATTATTAAATTTTGAAACTGTGGTTGTATATATTTATTCTTTTCCAGAAAGTTCAAAGCATTATCAAAAGCTTTTATCAGATTTGTTTGAGTTCCCATACTGATATTGATTTTTTTTGAATTTTCAAGTAACTTCATTGTCAAAATCTGATGTTTTGCATCATTTTGTCTGATACAGAAAATATCAATGAGATTAATTGCAAAATTATACTTAAACACATCGTTTATCAGATTTTTTTCAGTCCGGCTTTTACATTCAAAAAACCTGAAAATATCTGTTTCGTTGGCATAAAGCATTTTGCAATTATTATAAATTGTTATATTTGAGTTTATGTCAATTTCAGATTTCAAAAATCCGTAATTGAAAAAATCTTTTAAAAAACTTGAAGTTGAGATAAAAAAGCAGGGTATTTTTAGAATTTCTGAATATTTAATGTATTTATTAATGTTAATTAAATCTTTTTCATTTGATGCCGAAGCAATAATTATCGTAAGTAATCCATTTTTTAGTAATTTAGATATTGAATATTCGTACAGGTTTTTAGAAATAATCTGAAAATTTTTTTTTAAGTCAATTTCTCTGTCTTTTGCAGCATTAATATCATCTGAAATTATTTTGATATTTAAAAATTTCTGATAATTTTCAAATTTATGTTTGAAAAAATCCAAATCAGCAATATTATAACCGAAAATATTTATTATGTTCATTAAATATATGTTTTTCAGTGTTGATAATCAGAAGATTATTTTTTTTAATAATAGTATTTCAACAAGAAAGTACATTTAAAAATACGAAAAAAAAAGGAATAAGTTGGAAAAAGAATCAGATTTCTTCTTCAATAACGTAATCATTTCTAATAGAAGAATTTCTGCTGATTATATCACCTAAAAAACCGGTAAGAAATAGCTGGGAACCAAAAATAACAGCAAGCAATCCAAGAAAGAAAAGAGGTCTTTCAGTCATTTTATATTGATTCAGAGCTATTTTTGCATAAGAAAGGTAGATTAAAATTACAAAACCAATAAAAAAACTTAAAGTTCCGAGCGTCCCGAAAAAATGCATTGGTTTTTTTATAAATTTTGTTGTAAAAGAAACAGAAATCAGGTCAAGAAAACCGTTTATAAAGCGACTGATTCCGTATTTTGTAACACCGTATTTTCTTTTTTGATGAGTTACAATTTTTTCGCCGATTTTTTTGAAACCAGCATTTTTTGCTAAAATAGGTATATATCTGTGCATTTCGCCATAAACTTCTATTGCCTTTACTACTTTATTTTTGTATGCTTTTAAACCGCAGTTAAAATCGTGAAGTTTAATGCCGGAAATAACACGGGCTGAATAATTAAACAGTTTACTCGGTAAATTTTTTGAAATTATCGGATCGTACCTTTTCTTTTTCCAGCCTGAAACAAGGTCAAAGTTTTTTTCTGTAATCATTTTGAACAACTCCGGAATTTCTTCGGGGCTGTCTTGTAAATCTGCATCCATAGTAATAACGACCTTACCTTTTGCTGCTTTAAAACCTGTATATAAACCGGCTGCTTTTCCGTAATTTCTTCTGAATTTGAAAGCCTTTATATCTAAATTTTTGTTTTTCAAGTCTTTAATTACTTCCCATGAATTATCACTACTGCCATCATCAACAAAAATGATTTCATAGGAATAATTGTTTTCGGTCATCACTTTTTTGATCCAATCTGAAAGTTCTGGCAATGATTCTTCTTCGTTATAAAGTGGTATTACTACAGAAATATCCATTTTTTTATTTTTTAGGTAAAATTGCGCTTGTTAAACTATTGATAAAAGCAATAAAAACTGAAAAAACTGCAATCAGTATAGTATTTGAAAATAAATATGAAATAAATAAAGTAAAAGGTTTTTGAAGTTTTTGAATGATTAAAGAGATTTCATCAGCAGTTAAAACTGAGTTCTTAAAAATTTCGTTTACGGAATCTATATAAAAGTTTAATGTTTCGGGAGCTAAAAAATTTAAAAAAATAACAAAATATGCAGAATCAATAATTGAATAAAAAAAACCTATTCCGGTACCATACAACAAATATTTCGAAAAAGTCAATTTGGCTTTAATTACTTTATCAGACAGGTGTTTTAAAGAATAAATCAGCCCTAAAATGATAATAAATTGTCTTAAATTACCTAAAAGAGATTCATTTTGTTTGGGAATAAATTCATTTGTGCCTGTTGCAAACAGAATTAGCGAATAAGCAGTTGTTAAAATACCTATTATAGCACCATAAGTCATCAATTGTCTTGTAATATAACCTTTTTCGCTGTTATCATTCATCTTATAAAAAATTTATTGGCAAAAATAAAGCAATCTGAACAGAAAAAAAATAAAAAAAATTTTTATTATTAAAAAAAATAGTATCTTTGCAACGGGTAAGTCTTGTACGACCAGCTCCTGCTGAATTCCCCCAGGACCGGAAGGTAGCAAGGGTAGGCGGTTGTAGCGGTGCGATACAAGTAGCTTACCCTTTTTTATTACAGTTTTAGTTAATTTACATATTATTTCACATTAAAAAATTGTACTATGAAATTTTTTATTGATACAGCAAATATTGAGCAAATAAAAGAAGCTCAATCGTTGGGAATTCTCGACGGAGTAACAACAAATCCTTCGTTAGTTGCAAAAGAAGGTATTGTCGGCAGAGAAGCATTATTAAAACATTATGTGAAAATTTGCAACATAGTTGATGGTGATGTAAGTGCAGAAGTTATTGCAACTGATTTCAACGGAATGATTAAAGAAGCAGAAGAATTATCTGCATTACACCCGAATATTGTAATAAAAGTACCTATTATCAAAGAAGGTCTTAAGGCTATTAAATATTTAAGTGATATGGGAATAAAAACTAATTGCACTTTGGTTTTTTCTCCCGGACAGGCTATTTTAGCTGCAAAAGCAGGAGCTACTTATTTATCTCCATTTATTGGTAGATTAGACGATATAGCATCTGACGGTGTTGATTTAATTCGTAAAATTGTATCAATTTACGGATACTATGGATTTCAAACAGAAGTTCTTGCCGCTTCAATCAGAAGCACTCAACACATTATTCAATGTGCTGAAGCAGGTGCTGATGTCGTAACCTCTCCGTTAGATTCAATACTTGGACTTTTAAAACATCCATTAACAGATTTGGGTTTACAAAAATTTCTTTCAGATTATAATAGCACGGTAGGTAAAAAATAAAAAAAAGCGAACAAAAGTTCGCTTTTTTTTATTTTATTGAATTATTCCGGATTTATATTATTTTTTTCTTCAAATTCTTTTTGTTTTGCTATAAAAACATCTTCTTTATCATAAATGCCATAGTCAATTGTATCCCAAAGTTCGTACAATAAATCATAATCGACATCTTCCCATTCTTCATAAGGTTTTTTGTATAATTCATACAAATCTTTGTATTCATTTTCATAAAATCCTTTAATAGTTTTGAAGAAGTCTAAACCGGCTTTTTGGAAAGTATCATCATCTTTAAAGGCGCCAAGTTCTTCTAATTTTTTGATTGCTGCGTCTGTGGTTTCGATAGCATCTTTGAATGCTCCGTCACAAGCTACTTCGTCAAGATAATCATCATTAAGGATAATTTCTAAAGAGTCTCTTTTGGATATTACTTTGTCATACTCGGCTAAAATAGCATCTTTGTATTTATCCGGATCATTGCCTTCCAAGTTACAAGCAGCAATAATAAATGCTAAAACTGCAAAAACAGGTAAAATTAATTTTTTCATAAAATTCTTTTTTAAAATTATTTTGAGCAAAAATAAATATTTTAAAAGGAAAACAAAAAAAAAATTTGACAAACTAAATATTTTTTTTATTTTTTATATAAATTGTATAATTACTATTAATATTGTAACGCTTTGACTTGTAGTTGAATAAAAATTCAACAAAAAACGCATTTCAAAAAAAATTGATTTAAAATGCGTTTTAATTTTTTACAAGTTTGAAATTTATTGCTGTTTTGGTTTTACGAAACCTGATAGTTTCAAAATAATTTTATTTAGTTTTTCGTCAGGACAATTTGTAATAACTGTTACAGTTTTTGTTTGATAATTTGGTTTGTGAGAAGTATTAAAGTTTAGTTTAATTGAACTGCTTTCACCGGGTTTTATTGGTTTATTTGATAAACTAACAGCAGTACAGCCACAAGAAGAACGAGTTTTTCTGATTATTAAATCGCTTTTACCGGTATTTGTGAAAGTGAATTCGTGAATTACAACTTCTCCCTCAGGAACTGTATCAAATTCAAAAGATGTAGTTTCAAAATCAATAACAGGCGGATTTAAGAGTTGTTCTGCCGAAAATTTTTCTTTTATTATAGATGAGACCTGAATCCTTTTATCAGTAATTCTCTGTCCATTAATAGTTAAATATAAATAACCTCTGACATAGTCCCAGTCATTAACTTTTGAACCGTCGTAAGATACTTTGATAACACCTTCTTGTTTTGGTTTAAGAACAGTCGGTTCAATGCTTATAGTTGTGTATGCAGGTCTGTAATTATCTTCCACTGAAATAGTAACATCTTGTTCTGTTGGATTATATATTTTCAGTTCCATTTCTTTTGTTTCGTCGTTGAAAATATTGCCGTAATTCAGATAAATCTGGTCAACTCTTAAAATTCCGACTTCTTGAGGGTATTTTTCTTCAATAGTATTTTGTTTTTCAGTTACATTACCTGTAATTGTAAGAACAATAGGGGTGTTTTGAGCATTTGAATGAACTGTAATGGTTTTTGAAAAATGTCCGGGTCTGTTTTTTGGATCGTAAGCAGCTTCTACGTATCCTTTTTGTCCGGGAGCAATAGGTTGTTTAGACCAAGAAGGTGTGGTACATCCACAACTTGTAGCAACATTGCTTATTGTTATTGGGGCACCGCCTGTATTTGTAAATTCGAACTTATATTTCGCCAGACCGTCTTCTTGTTTTATGCTGCCAAAGTCGTGTTTTAAAATACTAAAATTCATAACCGGTTCTTTTTGTTGAGCAATAACATTGAAAATTAAAAATGTACTCATTAACAGACTTAAAAATAAATGTTTCATAATATTTAGTTTTTAATATTTAAAAATGTTTTTTAGTTTAATTTTTTTAATAAATTGTTAGCGTCTATATATAAATCGGCTTTTTCGTGTATTACATCATTTCCGATATCTTCAAATTCCGCAATCAGAATTTTTATTATACTTTGGATATTACCGCAAACATTATTCAAAATATCGTCGTTTTTATTTATTGTATAATGTTCAAATAATTTGTGTGAATCACCGGCAAGAATTGCCAGATTCTGAGTATGAATGTTTTCAACTCCCTTTTTTTTAAGAGTTTTGAGGAATCCTGCAATGTTAACAACAAAACTGTATAGATTTTGTTGAAAATTTAATACTTCAGACGCTTCTGATAACATTCTGCTTAATTTTTATGTGATAACGTAATAATTTTGATTATTATTGATTATTTAAGGTTTTTTCAAAAAACAAATAATAGACCGAATTTTTTTGTAAAAGTTCCGCAATTTTACTTAAAAAAACCAAAAACAAAAATGTTTAATATTATTTTTTGCAAAAATTAACTGTTACTTTGCAGATTATCTTTGATTTTGCGATAGTTTTTTTGGTATTGTTAATTTAGTATAGTTTTTATATCTTTGCAAAATTGTTGAAT
>DYKL01000258.1 GCA_020722645.1 Acetofilamentum sp.
GTATCTCACCTGACTGAATTTCAGATATATAAGTATAGACTTACGGATTTAAGGAAATAATAAAAAAACTAATACTGAAATTATTTTAATTTTGCCGAAAAAAATATGAACAAATTAGAAATATTAGATAATCGCTATATAGAAATGGCAGAGATTTGGGCGAAAAATTCATATTGCATCAGAAAAAAAGTTGGTGCATTAATTGTAAAGGATAAAATGATTATTTCTGACGGTTATAACGGTACACCTTCGGGTTTTGAAAATATATGCGAAGATGAAGACGGAAGTACAAAAGCTTATGTCTTACACGCCGAAGCAAATGCTATAACAAAAGTTGCAAAATCAAACAACAATTGTGAAAATGCAACGCTTTATGTTACAACGTCACCGTGTTTGGAGTGTTCTAAGTTAATAATACAGTCAGGTATTAAAAGAGTCGTTTTCAAAGAGTTATATCGTATTACTGATGGTATTGATTTGTTGAAAAGAGCCGGTGTGGAAGTTGTTCATTTGAATAAAATTGATTAATTTGTTATGTATAAAAAATCTTTGTTACCATTGTTTATTTTTGTCTCTTTAGCTATCGGTTTTATTTTGGGCAAATTATTATATCAGTCTGATAATTATTTTTATAGTCAAAACAAAGATTTTTTGAAGCTTAAAAATGTCATTGAACTTATAGAAAATAATTATAAAGATGAAATTGATGTGTTCGATTTTTTGCGTGAAAGCCTATTGAAAAAACTGACCGAAATAGACCCTTACAGTTATTATTTAGATAATACAAACTACAAAGAATTGCAACTAGATAACGAAGGAATTTTTTACGGTTTAGGAATTAGTTATGTGAGTTATAATGATACCATTATCGTTTTAAAAGTATATGAAAATTCACCTGCACAGCTTGCCGGCATAAAACCACTTGATCAGATTTTAAAAATTGATGATATTGTTTTATCAGGAGTCATTCAGGATTCTGTTGCTCAAATTTTTAGCGATAGAAGTAAATTTGTTTTAACCGTTAAAAAATTTTCAAACGATAACATTGAACTAATAAAATTAAAAAAGGACGAAATTGAATTAAAAAGTGTTTTTTATAAAAAGTTGAATGAAAAGACTGGTTTAATAAAAATAACCAGATTTAGTGAAAATACCTACAAATTTTTTAATGAAGCCGCTAAAAAGTTCAAGTCTGATGGTTTAAATTATATGATTTTGGACTTAAGAGATAATCCGGGTGGTATATTAAGTACTTCGGTTGATATACTTGAAGAATTTTTTTCTGAGAACGATACCCTTGTTATCACAGAAACAAACAAAGGCACTAAGCAATATTATATAGCACAAAAAAAAGGCTTACTATCTGATGTGAATCTTATTGTTCTTATTAATGAAAATTCAGCTTCTGCATCTGAACTGGTAAGTGTTGCTTTGCAGGATAATGACAGGGCTTTATTTATTGGAAGCAAGAGTTATGGAAAAGGCGTTTTTCAGCAAAATTTGCAAACCGTACAAAATGATTTTTTACACATTACAACAGGAAAATTTTACGGTCCGTCAGGAAGATGGATTGACAACACAGATTTATTTGCAGAATATGATTTCAGATATTTTAAAACTAAACACGGAAGGTATGTGATTAGCAGAAATGGTATAATTCCTGAAATTTATGCAAGTTACTACAATCCTCAAAAACTTCTTGACCTGATGGAATTTTATATAATTGATTTGATTTTTAAAAATAAAAATAGTTTCAGAAATATTGATTTGGCAGGCATTAATCAAATTTCTAAGTCAATAGCAGATACTAGCCAGATTTTTTCGAGCAAAACTGAGTCGATTTATATATTGAATTTAGGTTTTTCCAAATTTTTGTCGAGCGAAGAAGATTTTCAAAATGCAATTATATTTTACGATAGTTTATATTTGAAAGCTTTGGAAATAATAGAAGATGGTAAAATAGAGGAAAATATTTTCTTTGCTGATACAGTCCAAATAAAAGTTCCATAAAAAAACTGTCCTAAAAATAAAATTTTTTGTCTTAAAAAAGAAACAAATTGTTCGATTTTATATATTTGGACAGTTTTTTTATTTATCTAATCAACAAATTCTACCCAACCGAATTCATCGGGTTTGTCACCTGTTTGTACAGCTATTAATGCATTATATAATTCAGTGGAAATTTTTCCTGGATTTCCGTCTTTTGAATAGACAAATTCTTTCTTTGTTTCATAGTCAATAATTTTTCCAATCGGTGAAATAACTGCGGCAGTTCCGCAAGCACCAACTTCTTCGAAGGTTTCGAGTTCCTCTAAGGGCACTTTTCGTCTTTCTACTTTGTAACCCAAATGCTTTGCAATTATTTCCAAACTTTTATTGGTAATAGACGGCAATATTGAAGGTGATTCGGGTGTAATATAAGTATTGTTTTTAATACCGAAGAAATTTGCAGGACCACATTCGTCAATATATTTTTTTTCTTTTGAGTCCAAAAATATGACATTGGCACAACCCAATTCTTTGGCAACTTTCATAGCTTTTAAGCCTGCTGCATAATTACCACCTACTTTGATGTTACCTGTCCCCAATGGTGCGGCTCTGTCAAAATTGTGAACTAAAAGCATATTTACAGGTTTAAATCCTTCTTTAAAATATGGTCCAACCGGAGTTACAAACACGATAAACATATATTCATCAGCCGGTTTAACGCCTACTCCATAGCCGCTTCCGAACAATAATGGACGCAGATACAAAGATGCTCCTGAAGCGTAAGGCGGAACATACTTTTTGTTTAGCTTTATGGCTTTGAGAATTGCTTCGTGAAATAATTCTTCAGGTACTTGTGGCATTAAAATTCCATCAGCGGAACTTTGCATTCTTTTGCAATTTTCTTCCCATCTGAAAAGTCTGATTTTACCATCTTTGCCCATAAAAGCTTTCATTCCTTCAAAGGCTTGTTGTCCATAATGCAAAGAGATTGAAGCCATGTGCAAATCAATTCTTTCTGACGAACTGATTTCCAATTCTCCCCATTTTCCACTTCGATAATAACATCTGACGTTATAATCTGTTTTAATATAACCGAAGGGTAATTTACCCCAGTCCAAATTTAAGGTTTCTGACATAACTTAAAATTTATAGTTTGTTTTATGATTACAAATTTATATTTTATGATTGACTATTAAAAATATTTTAAAACATTTTATTAAAGTTTCTTTTAATATTCTGCACAAATAGTCAGTTCTAAATTTTTTTTTATTTTTTTGTAACATTTTTAATTGTCTAACGTCAAACCACTAAACAAAACAGATTTTATGAAAACAAAAGAATTTAATGAAATTGTCGATAATTACTCTGATAATGTTTACCGGTTTATATTGAAAAGCATTAAAAATTCTGATGACGCTCAAGACATTGTGCAGGAAGCTTTTTCGAGATTATGGAAAAATCGTGATTCGGTTGATTTTTACAAAGCAAAGTCGTATTTGTTTACAACCGCCTATCACATTATGATTGATAATATAAGGAAAAAAAGCAGGGAAAAAGTCATTGATGAATTTGATGCAAATAAGTATTCACACAATAATCAATACTCTGATTTACAGGAAGTTCTTCACAAGGCTATAGATACTTTACCGGAATTGCAAAAGAATTTAATTTTGTTGAGAGACTACGAAGGTTATTCATACAAAGAAATAGGCGAAATAACAAATCTCTCGGAAAGTCAGGTAAAAGTTTATATTTTCAGAGCAAGAAAAACATTAAAAGATTATATAGGCAAATTTGAAAACGTTATTTAATAACTGTTTAAACAATTGACAAAAATGAAAAATAAAATTAATATAAATAATTACGAAGAATTTGCAATAGACTACATTGAAGGCAATCTTGATGAAGCTACAAAAATGGAATTTGAATATTTCCTTGAACAAAATCCTTCGATTAAACATGAATTAGAAGGGATTTCCGACGTTTATGTTGAACCTTCAAATGAAGTTTATTCTAACAAACAAAATCTTAAACATTCCGAAATTGAAGGAATTTCTCAATTTGATTATTTATGTATTGCTGGCATCGAAGGTGTTATATCTAAACAAGAAAAAGAAGAATTAAAATTTATTTTTGACCAAAATAACGACTTTTTAAAAGACTATGAACTTTATTCAAAAACCAAAATTAAACAAGATGAAGTATTATATCCTAATCCAAAACATGAATTGAAAGAATCGGGAATTGAACATATCCCTTATTTAGAATATTTGATGATTTCAAAAACAGAAGGAACCATTACGACTGAACAGGAAGAAGAATTAACTAAAATTTCGTCAAATAATCCTGCTGTTGCAAAAGAAATGTTAATAATGAGCAGAACAAAACTGAGACCTGATAATAATATTGTATTTCCGAATAAAAAAAGTTTAAAACGTACTCAAATTGTTACAATAAGGAATATTTCTACCGCAGTGGCTTCAATTGCTGCAATTTTTCTTATTTTTATCGGAATTAAAGCTGCTTTTGGAGACAAAACTTCTGATTCTGCAATGATTTGTAAAAACAACAGTGAATACAATTTTAGTCGTTCTTTAAATGAATCTAACAATCAAAACACACACATAGAGCATCAAAATGACGACTATATATATGACTATCAGCAACAAAATGAATATTTATATGCAATAGAAGATCAAAATAATGAAGATACAGCAAATCTGAATAATGATTATGAGCAATATGATGAATACATTTTAGCAGAAGAAGAAATCGAATCAAAAGAAATAAATTTACAACTTACAAAACTTAAAGACCATTACAGACGGTTTTCAAGTATTCCAAAGCCGAACGAATATTATTATTCCGATAACAAGGTTTTAGCAGCACAAGATGATAAAACTGCCGGACAAAAAATATTGGATTTTGTTGTAACACAGTACAATAACTTTACTGAAAATGACTTGGAATTAAATGTAGATATTGACAAAGAAAATAAATGTTACGGAATTGAAATCAACGACAAAGACTATAATATCTGTCTTGATGATATCAAGTTGCTGAAAAAAATCAGTGAATAAAAAAAAACGAGATTTTAAAGCTCGTTTTTTTTTTATCAATAGTTCGGTATATTTTGAAGTAATTCGTTAATATTCAGCAAAT
>DYKL01000259.1 GCA_020722645.1 Acetofilamentum sp.
AATCAGCAGCAAAGCCCTGTAAATCCACGCTTTTTAAAAGTAAGTTCCGTTCAAAAAGACTGTCCCTAAATATTGTGATGGCTTCCTAGCTTGTCCTATACATTTGGCAATTACTATCAGAGACTCAACCCACATTCATAAATTTCAATCATTTTTACTAATAATTAGGTGGTTCTTTATAAAAGTGTGAGAGTTTTTCTCTCATGGGGGGTTCATGTGTTAATTTTTGTAAAAATTAAAATATTTGCCAAAGATAATAATTTATTCTTTTGTAATAGGTTTTGATTTATTTTTATTCAAAATTTTTGAAATATTGCCTTTCCAGTTGAAAGGATTTTTCCACTTATTCCAAGCCTGTTTTAATCTTTCTTTTTCAATTTGTTCTAAGAACCCACCAAAAATAATAATCAAAGGATATACAAACAATAATAAAACTTTAATAGATAAAGACAACCAAACATTCAAATCTTTTAATAAAAATGTTGAAAAATAAATCAAGACTCCTAAAATTAGAGCTAAATAATCTTTAACTATTTCATAATCTATTTTATACAACTTTCGTCCGTAATAATAATATGCCGCATTAAGTAAAATTGTTGAAATAATTGTACTTATAACAGAACCATAAATGTTTAATTTTGGAATCAAAAGATAATTTAATAAAAGATTAAATGCAACAAAAAAAATTACGATAAAAGGTATCTTTAAAGTTTTTTTAGAAAAATGAAAATTAAGGGCGTACATATATCTTGTTCCAAATAGAACAACTCCGAAACTAATTAATCCGACATATTTTGCAGCTTCCCAGTATTCTTGATTTGAGGGAGCAAACAATTTTACAAATTCGGAGGCAAAAAGAGCCAATCCAAGGGCACCAAAAGTTAATCCTATTGTTAGATATGTTGTAACTTTTACAAAAAATCTGCCTGAGTTCTCTTCTTTATATTGTTTGAAAGCAATTGGTAGAAAACTCATTTGAAATGACTGAAGTATAAAATAATTTAAAAAACCTGCTATTCTATATGCAAGTGAATAAATTCCAACATCAGAATCGCTTGTCATAAATTTTAAAACATATCTGTCACCCATATTAAACAAGACCATAGATAAAGCAGTAAAAGAAAGCGGAATTGCATATATAAGCATTTCTTTCATTGCTTTAAAATCTATTTTAAAAACAATATTTTTTAAAAAAATCGGAATCAGCATTAAAAATCCAACAAAATGCCCAATTAGTTGTGCAAGTATAATGCCTTCTATTCCCAATTTTAAATTGACAATAAAATATATATTCAAAACAAGAATTACAACTAATTTCAAAGAATTAACTACAATATATACAACTGATTTTTCTAAAACTCTTAGTAAACTGAATATGTGTTTATTTAAAATGTCAAGACCAACTGAAACAAATAAAATATTAAAATAAACAGTAAACGATTCATCTTCAAATAACCATCCGGCAAAATTTGAAGCAAAAGGTTGAAAGGCTATATTTAAAATTGCAGTAGAAATAAATAAAAATAAAAAAGTTGTAAAAACATGTTTCTTTTTTTGATATTCGTCTTTTGTATCAGCCCACCATCGCATCATTGATTGAGAAATATTGACTGAAAAAATTGTTGCCATAAACAGAGAAGTGGTTTCTAACAGTGCTAAAATACCATATTGTGCTGTTGTTAAATACGAAGTATATAAAGGCAGAAGTATCAGTCCGATAAGTTTAACCAAAAGATTTCCTATTCCGTAAATAACAGAATGTTTTAATGTATGTTTTAGTCTATTTAGCATGTTTTTTTAGTTCACTCAAACTAATAATTTTCAAAATTTTTGCAGCAACTTTTTCGTGACCCGAAACATTATAATGAATTCCGTCAGGATAATCTGTTTCCGAAGATAAATCATTTAAATCAAGAAAAAAGCAAGCGTTATCTTCTGAAACTTCTTTAATTATATTGTTATAAATTGCATAATTTGAAGATGTTCCCGGTATAATTTTTTCTACTCTTTCATTTGGCGGGTTAATAGAAAGATTGATAATTTGAGCATTAGTGTCTTTTTTAATAAATTTAATAATTTCTGAATAAGTTTTTCTAAATTCTTTTTTTGAAATCCAAGGTCTCTTTAAACGAAGTTTCACAAAAAAAGAATTGTGTTTTTTTATAAATTTTGTATGTATAAAAGAAAATATTTTTTTAAATAAAAAGTCTTTTTGAGAATTAAGAATTTGAGCAAACCAATAAGGAATTTCTCTTGTAGAGGCATCTGGTACGCCGATATTTAAAATAAAATAATCAGGATATGTAGTTATATAACTTTCTACTTTAGAAGAAATTTCGCGGATTGTGGCTCTACTAAATCCAAAATTTTGAACAAAAATACATTTATCTTGATATTTTTCCGACAATTTTTCTTCCAAAATTTTACCGTAATTTTTATTTTTTGGATAGGTTTCTATAGGTCTTATTCTTAAGGCAACTGAACTACCAAAAATTGTTATTTTTAAATTTTCCATAGTAAAAAAACAGTATAAATAATTGTTTTTCGATTACTTTAATTAAGCTGTTTATTAGCCTGAATTATTCATATAATAACTTACGTGAAGTCGCTTCGCTAGTTCAGGAGTTATAAAGTTAAAAGTTTAATGTTCGTAAAGTTATGGTATTTTTTAAATTAAAATCAATTTAAACTTTTGACTTTTAACTTTATAAACTTTCAACTCCACATTATTTATGAACCGAGGCTTTGCGAGCTCAACGAAGTTAATAATGTGGGTTAGATACTTCTTTCAAATAATATGAAAATATTATATCGTTAGAGTTTTCGGCTCTTATATGAGAAATTGTTGGTGGATTTAATAAAAGCCAAGAACATCAAAGGTGTTAAACATTTGTAGGGTAAAAATCCGTAAGACCGCTTTCAAGCAATCAAACGGATATAATGCTATAAATAGAATATCTACCCACATTTTTTAAGAAAAGAGCCGAGTTTTCTATTTCCTGATTTGAAAATTCAGATTATCTTTTATTGAGCTAAAATAGCATATTTTGAAGTTTTAGTTTTATATCCCATTTTTTGTAACATTTTTTCTATTATCGTAGAATTTGAGTATGCTACTGTTATCATAAGTTTGGGTTTCTGCTTTAAAGTTTCTTTCATTCCTTCAAGCACTTTATCTTCAGCTCCATTAACTTGAATTCTGATAAAATCAATCCTTTCAATATTATTATCTTTTAATATATTATCAACAGTATCACTTTCAATATCAATTTTATTTTCTGTATTTACAATTCCTTTAATTGCACTATTGTCTTGTTTTTTATTTGAATAAAAAGAAAGTATGTCTTTTTTGTTCCAAACTGCTTTTTGAACAGGAATAATATTTTTGCAGTTATTATCTACAATATTTTTTTTTAATATTTCAAAATTTTGGTTAATAGCCTCAATAGCAATAACTTTACCTGCTTCTCCAACAAGCTCAGCCATTTTTATAGCATACATTCCGATATATGCACCAATTTCTAATACATAATCACCTTTTTTTACATCATAATACTTGCCCATATCGAATGCCTCTTTATCGTTAGGCGGATTTAAATATCTAAAATTCAAGTCATAAAGCAAATTAATGCAGTTTTTATTGTTTTTTAACTTTTGTTTGATTTTTTTTGTGAATAAAAAAAATAATCTTTTTTGGAACTTTTCGGCAGGATACCCATAAAAAATTTTTCCATTTGAAATAGTAATATATGAAAAATTATCTTTTGTTCCTGCATTTATCAATATTTTTGATATATTTTTATTTATTCTGATAATGTCTTTTAGTTGTCTGATTTGATTTTTTATTTTTTTTGTAAAAGTCATATAATTAAGTTATATTTAATGTTATAATGCGAATTAAGAGTTGAAATTTTACTGGCAGTTGGAAAACAACTGCCAGAGGCAAATTGCCTCAATCATGCGGCTGTACTGTAAGTATCTCACTTGATTGCAAATATATATAGAACAAGTTTATTTTCAACATTATATTTTAACCCTTAATTCGTATTTATAATTTTTAGTTACTAAAATTTTGTTACCTTTTATTTGACAATCCCAATGTATATGTAGTTTTTCAGCCCACAATACTTAATTGTTTGATAATTCTATACAATAAAAAAAATGCAATTTTTAATATCTTCTTAAAATTATGCGTTACAAATTGTAACCTAATTTTTCTGCAAGAGGATTGCAAATATTTTTTAATTGTATTTTCTTGTCAGTTTCCCAATTCTCATAAATATCAATATTTTCAAATTTTTGAACATTAATTTTTATATTTAGTTTTTTCATAACAGTTTTTTCATTTATGAATATTCCGCAAAATTCAGATAATTTTTTGATATTGTCAAAAGATTTGTTATTAAAGTTAAAAGAAAAAACTCTGTTAGGATTTAATGTATTAAGAAAATCAATAATGTATGAATTAATTTCAGTCCACAACCACGAAATTTTTTGAATTTGATTGTATTTATACCAGTTTGGATTATTATTTGGTTCAATAAGTTTTATCTTTGACAATTCACCTTCTCCGTACCAATTTCTGCTTAAACCTGACCTTACAAACTCACCGGGGTGCCTGTACAAATGCACAAACTTAGCATTAGGAAGCAATTCTGCAATTGACTTGGCAAAAAATACAAATTGATTATTTGTTTCAAGAAAAATTTTATTTGTTTTATATGAATAAACTAAATATTCTTCGCGACCTGCAAGAAAAATTTCTTTGCCTATATCTGTTTTTGTTTTCTGGTCTAAACTGCTGTTGTTTAAAAGATTATAAAAATATTTGTTTTGAATTGAAAGATTGGGTTCAGCAGCATGAAAAACCATAGCTTCTTTACTATTTTTGAATAAATCGGCAAACCAAGCCGTACCTGTACGTCCTGTAGATAAAAAAAACACCGGTGATTTTATATTACTAAAATCTTTATTTATCAATGTCATGATATTTCCCTTTTTTACCGGTTTGCCGGCTTGAAAATACCAGTACCATTGCCTTATTTTTGCTTCTTTTATTGTTCCTAAAAATTTCATTTATTATCTAAATTAAATATGAGTTCAGTCTAAAAACTATTTTTTAGACAATACAAAGATAAAAAGAAAAAT
>DYKL01000260.1 GCA_020722645.1 Acetofilamentum sp.
CAATTAGCAAATTAGCAAATTAGCAAATTAGTCAATTAGCAAATTAGCAAATTAGACAATTAGTCAATTAGCAAATTAGCAAATTATTGATTTTCAATCAACTACTAATTTGTTACACATACAAAATCAATTTGCTGAATATTAACGATTTACTTCAAAATATACCGAACTATTGAATGTAGGACCTCATACAATTTCGTTTCCTCGTATTCAAAATGCTTCCAGCCTTGATATTGACAAATCAAACCTTGTTTCCGACGAGGATTTTACAAAGCTCGTCGCAATTATAAGATTAGCTGTTCCATACACATGTATGATTTTAACAGCAAGAGAACCTGAATATGTGCATGACGAAGTTCTGAAGTTCGGAGTTTCTCAAATTGACGGCGGAACAAATATTGAAATGAGTGGATATACAAAAGATGACAAAACAAAGCAGGATTTAAACAGCGAACAATTCCAGATATCTGACAACCGAACCTTAACCGAAGTTATTAACGAACTGATAAAAAATAAATATTTACCGTCATTCTGTACAGCCTGTTACAGATTGGGCAGAACCGGTGAACATTTTATGGAATTTTCAGTGCCCGGGTTCATCAAAAGGTATTGCACACCCAACACTATCCTCACATTAGCAGAATATCTGGAAGATTATGCCTCGAAAGAAACAAAACAAAAAGGTTATGAACTGATAAACGAAGAACTTGACAAATTAGGTGAAAAATCTGATTCTGTAAGAAAAAAACTTGACAAACTAAGGCAAGGACAAAGAGATTTGTATTTCTAAAAATATTGAATTTTGATTTTTTTATATCGATTTTCATTCATAAGTAGAATTTTATTTTAATTTCAATAAATGTCGCTCTGTATAATACCAAGTATGTTTCAAATTCGCCTTTATCTGATTGAAAGCAACTTGGTATAAAAAAAGACTGCAAAATTTTTGCAGTCTTTTTTTATTATAATATTTTTGGCAACGCAAAAAAATGAAAATCGAAAGTAAAAAATATTCCAGAAGATTTGTTATATCCGACATTCACGGTTGCAGAAATACTTTGGTAGAGTTGGTCAACAAAATAGGTTTACAGTTTGATGATGCTTTGTTTTTTTTGGGTGATTACATCGACAGAGGTCCAGACAGTAAAGGCGTTCTTGATTTTATTATTAACTTGAAAAAACAGAATTACAACGTTTTTACAATCAGAGGAAATCACGAGCAGGATTTTTTGGAATTTTCAGAGTTTTATGACCCAAAGGTATTCTTACAATATTCAAAAGCTATACTTAAAAGCAGCGATTTGCTTAAAGAAGACGGAAGAGTAAAAAAAAGATTTCTTAAGCTTTTGAAAAAAACCGAGTTATATTATGAACTTGAAGATTTTATTCTTGTTCACGCCGGTTTTAATTTCAAAAATGAAAATATTTATGAGGATATTACAGCCATTTTAAACATCAGAGGCTGGGAATTTGAGATTAGCAGAACCAACGGAAAAAAAATTGTTCACGGACATCAACCAACATCTTATAAAAAAATATCAGATGCAATAAGCACAAACGCAGCCAGAATCCCGCTTGATAATGGCTGCGTTTATACAAAACCTCATAAATTCTACGATTATCATAAACTCGGACAACTTTGCTGCCTGAATCTTGACACAATGGAACTGATAAGTCAAAAAAACATTGATATTTAATACAGAGTTTCCAAACTACCTGCGTAATAATAATCGTCAATCAGAAATTCATCGTCTTTTTGTTTTAACCAAAATTCTTCGTATAGAGGCTGATTGCTTGATGCTTCACATTTGTATCTTTGGACTACATTCGGTATGTCTTCGAGTATAATTGCAGAAGTACTGATTAATTCGTAAGATGTTGTAATACCGTAATATTCTCTTCGTTCGAGAATGACATCAATAAAGTCCTGTTCAATATTAGGGTCGAATAGTAGATTCCGCAAATCGTTAAATTTGTCAGTTTTTAATATCCGGTAATAATTTTCAACTGTAAGTTCAGATTTTTCAATATAAGAATCATATTCATCAATAAAACTCTGTTTGTCGCTGTAAATTATTGCTTTGATAAACAACTCATTATCAATTTCAACAAAGGTTAATTTCAAAAAAACTTCATTTTCAGACTTTTCAAATTTACATTTAAAATTTAATGATGTGAACTTTGTGTTTTCGATGTTTTTAGTGGTAAATGAATATTTTTCAAATTCATTAATTTTACCCAAATCAGCATATATTCCTTTTGTCAAGTCTATAAGTTCATCATTGGATTTCGTATATAACAAAGGATTAATTTCATCGAATTTTTTATTGTTATATAGCTCAAAAAAAGATTCAGACATTTTATATGCATCATTAGCATTGCATCCAAATAAAACTGAAATTAAAAACAAAACAGGTAAATAAAATAAATGCCTTTTCATTATAAAGTTTTTAAAATTTGAAAGCAAAATTATTAATTTTTGATGTTTTTTCGTTTAAAATTTTTTTCGGATTTATCATTAAACTTTTTAGATGAACTTGAATTTTTTTTATGATTGTCATCTTTTTTCCTGTCGCTGTTTGATTTGTCTTTTTTGTAATTGTCGTCTTTTTTTCTGTCGTTGTATTTTCGGTCTTTTTTGTTACTATCTCTGTTTTTTCTGTCGCCGGAATTTCTGTCTTTATCATACTTGTCTTTCTTATATTTATCACCATAATTTCTGTCTTTTTTGTATCTGTCTGTTTTTTGAGTATCTCCTTCAGATTTTTCAACCTTTATCTCTAAGTTGCCATAAGTTTTATTTTCAAAAGACTCTATAATAATTTCTTCTGCATCTTTTTCAACTTCAAAAAATGAAAAATTACGTTGAATATCAATTTTTCCGACAACAATATCTTTTGAAGCAGTAACTTCGTTTATTAAGCCCAGCAAATTAGGGGGTTTAAGATTATTTTTTGATCCGATATTTATAAAAAATCTGCTGTACTCAATTCTGCCTCTTCTTCCTGATTTTTCTGTTTCTCTTTCTCTTTCCCTTGTTTTAGACTGTTCAACATTCAAGTCTTTCGCATTTTTGTAATAATCCAAAAATCTTTCAAACTGGACATAAACAAAACGTTTCAAAAGTTCATCTCTGTCGAGCCATTGTAATTTTTTGTTTATTTGTTCTATATAAGGTGCGATTTTTTCTTCATTAACAACAATTTGCTCCATTTTATCCATCAGATTAAATAATCTTTTTTCGCAGATTTCTTCACCTGTTGGAATTTTTTTTGTTTCAAATTTTTTACCAACAATTCTTTCTATGTTCCTTATTCTGTTTCCTTCACGGGTGTGACTAATTATGATAGAAATTCCATTTTTACCTGCCCTTCCTGTTCTTCCGCTTCTATGAATGTAAACTTCAGGGTCATCAGGCAGATTATAATTAATAATGTGTGTCAGGTCGTCAATATCAAGTCCTCTTGCTGCAACATCAGTGGCAACAAGAAGTTGAAGCTGGCTTGTTCTGAAACGTTGCATAACATAATCACGCTGAGCTTGCGACAAATCACCGTGAAGTGCGTCGGCGTTGTATCCGTCGTCCATTAATTTTGATGCTACTTCTTTGGTTTCGGCACGTGTACGGCAAAAAATAATTCCGTAAATAGAAGGATGATAATCAGCTAATCTTTTAAGTGCAAGATAGCGGTCAGATGCTCTAACAACATACAAGTGATGTTCAACATTTTCAGCACCTTTGTTTTTTTTGCCAACTGCAATTTCTTTTGGGATGTTTAAGTAAGTGTCTGCAATTTGTCTAACTCCGTCAGGCATTGTAGCAGAAAATAACAATGTTCTTTTTTCGGAAGGGGTGTTTTCCAAAATTGCATCTAAATCTTCACGAAAACCCATATTTAACATTTCATCTGCTTCGTCTAAAACAAGCCATTTAATATGTTCAATGTTTAAGGTTTTACGTTTTATCAAATCCAATGTTCTGCCGGGTGTACCAACAATAATGTTAGCACCTTTTTTCAAATCTCTAATTTGATTATCAATGCTTGCACCGCCATAAACGGCAACAATTCTAACGTTTTTGATATATTTAGCGTAATTTTCCAAATCTTTTGTAATCTGAATTGCCAATTCGCGGGTTGGGCTTAAAATGATCGCCTGAGTGTTTTTTTTGCTGAAATCGAGCATTTGCAAAATGGGGAAACCAAAAGCAGCTGTTTTTCCGGTTCCTGTTTGAGCTAAGGCTATTAAATCATCTTCTGTATTTAAAACATAAGGTATTGTTTCTACTTGAATTGGTGTTGGTTCGACAAACCCTAAATCGTTTATTGCTTTTTTTATCTCTTCATTAAAGAGAGTTTGTTCAAAAATGTTCATAATTTATATAATAATTTTTTATAATCTGAATTGCTTGTAAAGTATAGGAGAGTTTAAGAAAATAAACAACTTTAAAAAACTTTACCTAAATTTAAAAAACGTGCAAAGATAATCGAACATTTTGAATAACAATAGAGTTTAGTTTATAAAGTTTATAAAGCTTGCCCTGAAAGGGTCTAAAAGCCTGCTACGAAAAGACTTGCGGATTTAAGGAAGTTTATAAAGCTTGCCCTGAAAGGGTCTAAAAGCCTGCCCTGTAAGGGTCTATAGAGTTAAATTACTGAAAATAAGCATTTTACATAAATTATAAAAAATTTTTAAAAACACTGATAATCAAGTACATAGATTGATTAGCTGAGATAAACAGGCTTTTTAGACCGGATTTACAATATAAAAATAAATATTTATTGAATTTTTACAATTAGTTTGTCGAGTAAAACTTTTTCATTTGCTTCGTACCTTGCAATGACGTTTTGCTTTTGCTTTTGCTTCGTACCTCGCAATGACGAATACCTCGCAATGACGTTTTGCTTTATTTCATTTTCGGCTGACACATTTATTGAATTAACTATGCACTATTAACTATGCACTATGCACTATTAACAATGCACTATGCACTATTAACTATGCACTATGCACTATTAACAATGCACTATGCACTATTAACTATGCACTATGCACTATTAACAATGCACTATGCACTATTAACTATGCACTATGCACTATTAACAATGCACTATGCACTATTAACAATGCACTATGCAC
>DYKL01000261.1 GCA_020722645.1 Acetofilamentum sp.
GTGCATTGTGCATAGTGGATAGTGCATAGTGGATAGTGCATTGTGCATAGTGCATTGTGCATAGTGGATAGTGCATAGTGCATTGTGCATAGTGGATAGTGCATTGTGCATAGTGGATAGTGCATTGTGCATAGTGCATTGTGCACATTACATAGTGATTGTTACGAAATAACATATTTAATAATCTATGTGAACAATGTGTCTATGTGGTTATTAAAAATATCAAATAAACAAATTATTTCGTAACAGAACATAGTTTACTTATTCATAGACTCATTTAATCTTTATGATTTTACGTGTTAATATTTCATTTTCTGAATTTATATACAAAAAATAAACACCTGTCTCATAATCGGTTAAATTTATTTGACAATAACTTGAATTGAATTCATTTTCAAAAATTATTTTTTTCTGCATATCACAAATCACAATTCTTTTAATATTATCTTTATGGTAAATATTTAAAATATCTTTGACTGGATTGGGATAAAGTAATATTTTTTTATAACTTTCAAAATTTACTAACTGATTTATAACACCGACAGCATCAAGGTCAAAACCTCCGGAATTGAAAGGAGTTGGGAATGGGTCATTGATAATATTACCAAACATGTCGAAACTTGCAAAATCCTGATTTATAGTTCCGATTACATCGATGATTCTGATATGAGTAATCCTGTTAAGGTCAAGTTCGGAACTAAATTCAATTAAGTCGTCCAAATCAAAAGGAGTTCCGTAAAAAGCTGGATATTTCCCGGCAAGATTATGAAAATAAGAACAATCAAGGTAGTCAAAAGCTCTAACTTGTTTATAACTTGGGTATTCTGAAACAGAAGGGAATCTGTAAAATTTTTGACCATCAGAACTTACTTCGACAAAAGCAAGTTCCAAAAAAGCTAAACTTGAATCCTGCTGATGAATTATTGCATTTTCAAAGACTGCAAAATCAAAACCTTCGCCGTTGTAAATTGGTGGATTGAAATACAACTCAGCAAATCCGCCATCTCCGAGGCTAACAACATTTAAAACGCCGTCAGCTTCACCAATGGCATTTGAATCAGCACCAAAAGTAGCTTTATTTGAGCCGGAATAAGTGATAGTAGTGTCTGATATATTTATATAACCTCTTTTAACTTTGCAATCTTTTGCCCAATTAACTATTATTCCTCTATCCTTATGAACTGCATCGGAATTATTAAATCCTACTTGCGGAGCAAAGTTTTGAGAAAAAATTGAATTAAAACACAAAAACAAAAACAACAGCAATAATAGTATTTTTTTATCACTTATCATATAAAAAATTTCTTCTGTAAATATTATTATTGAGTCAGGCAAAAAGGCAGTAAATTAGTAAGGACAAAAGTTTAAATTACTGGTATTCAACGTTTAAGGTGACAACAATACAATTTCACAAACACTTTATTATACAATAATTTGTTAATTTTTCAATTAGTGTCATCCTGAGTGATAACGAAGGAAGCAAATTGTTGATTTTCAAACAATTAACAATTTGTTGCTTATACAAACATAATTCGCTGAATACTAACCCGCATTATTCATAAATAA
Source organism: Acetofilamentum sp. (assembly GCA_020722645.1). Lineage (GTDB taxonomy): Bacteria > Bacteroidota > Bacteroidia > Bacteroidales > JAFGUD01 > JAFGUD01. The sequence continues at coordinate 1,567 of DYKL01000261.1, forward strand.
TGCTGACGATTAAGAATAACTAGCAAATTTGGGTTTTTGCAAACACCCATATTTGAGTTATTCTAAATCGGGGTTTCCTGAATTGCAACCCACTAATCAACCCGCATTCATAAAAATTTTTATAATTTTTATGAATAATTCAGGTAATAAATTACAATAAAATATACCGAACTATTGATAATAAATAAAATAATTCAATGTTGTTTAGTTTGGGTTCTGAGTTTTCGGTGGAGACACCGAAAACAGCGGATAAACGATTTTTGTTAGTGTTCTCACCGACAAAAAATACATATTACTTTCTTAACTAAACGACATTGATAAATAATTTTACTTTATAAACTGTACAGATGTTGCATGCAAAGTCTCTACATACTTTATAAACTTTTAAATCTCAATATCATTTACGTATATATAACTTCCGGCTTCTATAGTAATTTTTTCATTTTTGATAATAATAATCGGCTTCAGTTCCAAACCAATAATATTTTTGCTTTTTGCTTTGCCGGATAAAATAATAGCTAACTTATTTTTAAAATCAACTTCTTTATCTTCACTAAAATTTTGCACATCACCTTTATATATATACTTATCAAAAATTTTCTTTGGTATTTCTTTATAAAGCTCTTCATCTCTTAATATATTCATAGCAAAACGATAAGCGGCAATCGTCCATAATTCATTTCTTAAATCAACATTGGATTCAATAAATTTCTGAATTTTTGAAACTTTAATTCTCAATGCAGTAACAGGCGATTCTGCTGTAACCTCTGCTATTCTTGGCAAACCGTTCAAAACAGTCATTTCGCCAACTGTTTCGCCCTGTCCTAAAACTGCAATAACTTCGTTCTTTTTTATAACTTTAACAGTACCTCTTGAAATTACATATATACTATCAGGAGCTTCGCCTTCTTTAATAATCTTTTCATCAACCGCAAAAAGTCGGGTTTCGAAATTATCGGCAATAACCTTGAATGTTTTTTTATCTAATTTTTTCATCCAGCTTACATCTTCTAATAAGTCGTAGGTATCAGGCAGTTCAATTTTCGGAGGATGATTAATCAATTTTTTCATTCTTTCTTCAATGTTTAAAATCATCTTTTCAGCTTCTTTTGAACTTATTCTACCATTTTTGACGATACGTTCAACTGTATGATGTTCATAATTCAACATTGTTCTGATAGCCTGTTTAGTAGAAATAGAATCATAAATTTCGGGGTAAGTTTTTTTGAGGTTTCGTAAATAAGTCAACCCGTGAATTTTATTTTCGTTAATTTCTTCTTCAATCTGATTAAGAAGAGTTTCTTCTTCTTTATTGTCTTTATCCATTGAACGGTACATACTTTCGACAAGTTTTAAAGCTTTTTCCTGAGCTTCGACGAATCCGTGTGCAGATTCGTAACTAATTGATAATTTTGTAAAAAAAACATTCCTTGCCCAATGTTTCAACAGTGGAACATTTTGCAATTTTTTGAAAAAAATTGATGTTTTCCACAATTGTTCCAAATCTTGCCTGTCAGACAAAGGCACCATTCCGCCTTTATCAAGTATTTCAGCTATTGTGTCAGTAAGGTTTTGAACGGCAATCGGACCTATTAAACCTTCTTCAAACAAACTCCAGTATGTACTTTTTTCATTTTCAAGAATTCTGCTTCTAAGTTCAGCAATTGTATCAATTTTTAAGTTTTTAACATCAAAATTATCAGGTCTTTCAGGGAGATAATCGTACAAAGAATTCCAGTCGGCATTTTTCATAAAACGGTCATTTTTAAGTCTGCTGATTGAATTTTCAGTACTGGAACGTAAATATTGTTTAGCATTGAATATCATTAATGCATTGGCGGGTGATATTTTAGTGAATCCAAGTTTATTTAATACAAACTTCATTGTTGTAGCATTAAATAACAAAGTCATAGTAACCAGACCTGCGGTTAAAAACAAAAACTGATTTTTGATTTCGGGAGAAATAAATTTATCGTCCACACCAGCAATAACAAGTGCCAATGCTAATGCAATAGCACCACGCAAAGCTCCCCACAACAATATCACGGAATCTTTTTTTGAAATACCGTAACCAATTTTTTTCATAGCAGGGAAAAATATAGCAATCATAATTGCCCTTATTATGGTAATTCCTATATATATTAAAAACAGGATTAAAAAATCAATCGGTTCAAATCTTGTTCTTTGAGCAATAACAACACCTACGATTATAAAAATCAGAGTATTTGCAATAAAAGCTGCTAATTCCCAAAATTCGTTCAAAAAATGGTGAACAGGTGGACTTATTCTTGTTTTACCGACACTTGCCATCATTAAACCGAGAGTAACTAAACCAAGTACACCTGAAACGTGCAGAAAATTTTCACAAACAAAAAATGTAAGATATGCAGCAACAACAATGATTGATATTTCAACCAAAGCATCATTAAATACATTTTTAACCCAAGCGATTGTAATAGAACCAATTACCAAACCAACAAGAATACCCCCGAAAGAAACGACAAAAAAGTCCATAACCGGTGAAGAACCGGTAGCAGAACCAATAATTCCGACAAAAAATACCATAAAAAATACGATAGCAGTTCCATCATTGAGCATTGATTCTCCATCGATTAGAGTACTTAATTTTTTGTTTACTCCTAATTCTTTTAGTATAGAAACAACAGCCACAGGGTCAGTAGCACTTACAACGGAACCAAACATCATAGCAATAGCCCAAGTCCATTCGAAAAGCCCAATTCCGGCAAATTTTATTCCCATTGCAAAAACGCCTGTTAAAACTAAAGCAACTAAGATTCCGGGTACAGCAAGAATAACAGAATTTGTTACTGATTTTTTGAAAGTATGAACGTCCATTCCAAATGCGGCTTCAAAAACCAAAGTTGGCAAAAATACAAACAAAATTGTATGTGGGTCAATATTACCTGCCCACTTCACGGCTTTATCGAGTGAAAAGACACCGTCTAACCAACCGAATCTGTTAAAAACACCTACCAAAAGACCAAAAATTAAAAGTAAAACTGTATATGGTATAGGTGTTTTCTTAAGAAAATGTCGGGTTGCTGCTCCGATTATCAATGCAACAATAATAAACAAAAGGGGCTCCATTCCTCCGTGTGAATCCTCTTCTTCATCAACGTGTTCTCCATTTTGTCCGTTCTCATTTATTTTATTAGTTTCCGTTTGTACAATATTATTCTGATTGGAATGACTTGTATCTTTTTGTGAATACAGATTTGTCTTTGTTATTACAAAAAACAACAAAAATATCAAAACAAAATAGAGTTTTTTGCTTCTCATAAATTTTGATTTAAAAAGTAAATATTTGTTTTTAGCTGACTTTAAAACTTATTAAAAATCAATTTGAATACACAATACAAAAATTACAAATCAATTTTTTCGACTTGTAAAAGTAAATAATTAAAATTGAAAAAAGAATTTTTTTTGATTTATTACATACAAAAATTTTACCTTTTTAAAATTTACAAAGAAAAAATTTGTTTAACCGGAACTTACTTACAAGTTTGTAGGGTTTACGGGCGATTGCTTAGAAAAAAGGCA
>DYKL01000262.1 GCA_020722645.1 Acetofilamentum sp.
GTTGCAGGTGTTTTCACCTGCAACCACTTACGAAAAAACTTGCGGATTTAAGGAATGATATAATCTTTTTTCATTAAACATAGCATCTTAAATACTAAATATCAACTTATTAGCAATTTATTTTGCAATTTTGGATAATTTGTTTTTAAAAAATTCTTAACATTTTCGCCCATAAATTTATTTACAACTTCTTCGGCACTTAATCCGAATGAAAGTTGCTTAAATTGTTTATTTTGGTTTAAGACATCAATCAGTGTAGTTTTTAACAAAGGCAATTTATCGGCTGTTGCAAAGGAATTTGTCGGGTCAATAAAACCGTCAAAATCTGAACCTATTGTAAAAATGTTCCAAATATCGCTGTGGATTGTATCTTTTTTGTTTACTACGGCTGCAACCATTCCAAGCAAATTATCAACAAAAAGCTGTGCCCATTGTTTATCTGTCCATTCGTCAGTTGCTTTTTTGCCTGCATTTTTGGGCTTTTTGCTTAAAACATTCTGGTCGAAATTGATTCCAAGCAAGCCTTTAGAGTTATAAATTGCTTCAACTTCCTGAACTGCAATGTTTACTTCGTAATTGCTATACGTATCACAATTTAATCCTATATTTTCAATATAATTTAATCCTGAAAAAGCACTGTGGCTTGAAATAATCGGAATTAAATCGTGTAGATTTCGGGAATTATAATCTGATATAAAATTATAATATTCAATTCTTGCCGGAATACTCAAATGTTTTGTGTCAATCAAAATTCTTTTTCCCTCTGGTTCCTTTGCGTATTCATCAATTGATAAAAGTTGTCTGATGATTCTCTGACCGTGTTCGGTTATAATGTTTCCTTTTCCCAGCATCTGGTCAATCCCCAATCTTCCGAATCCGTATATACTTTGAGCGTGTCCGTTGAAACCATTGTAAAAATGATGCGACAAGGTTACAAAAAAGACAGGGTAATTTTGCTTCAGATTCCTGATATTTTTTTCTATTGTACTGAAATCAACGTCTCCGTTTTTGATTGTTTCAGAATTTCCACTGACAAATGAAGCACCACCTTCGATAGTAGGAATTACAATAAGTGTATTGCTTTCTTCGGAATAGTTTATAAAATCATCATAAGAATATGGAATCTTTGCTATATATCCGTTTTTTTGATTAAAACATTGACTTTTGAGATAATCTAACTCTGAAATTAAAGCATTGTAGTAGTTATAATCGTTGCTCATTATTTGTTTTATTCTTTTTACGGGCAAAGAAGTAACTAAATGACCTATAATTGCTATAATTTCTTCGATAATTGCATTTTTATCTTTATGATTGTCGAAAAATTTTTCTAACTTTTTAATAACAAAATGCTTACTTCTATTATTTGTTGATAAAAAATAATCTGACAACATTTCCAAGTCGTTATCTTCTGTAATTCCAAGAGCTTCGAGCAAATCAAACCAGCCTTGTTCAATCGGATACATTGCAGTAAAAGCGACTTTCACTTTTCCATTCGCAAGACTAGTAAAATCAGACTGGGTATAATTTTTTGCTCTGCCGCTTGGTTTGTCGGATGCAGGCTTTTTGAACCAAATATCCGCTTCTTCAGATTTTGGATTAACACAAAATTCAGCAAAAGGTCTTAGTGTAGAATGCAGATGTAAATCAGCATATTCCAAAAAACTATTTTGTTCAGTTTTTTTTGACATTATTTAGAGTTTTTGTTTTTATAATTTAAGAATAAAAATTTAGCGTTTTCAGACATATAATCAAAAAAAAAAACTTACTGTTTCAGATTTGAAATCATTATTGTCCGAAACCTTGTATTAAAAATTTGTCGCTAGCCTACTCATACGCTTTGCGTCATTACGACCACGAGGAACGAAGTAGGAAGTAATCTCTTTGAGTCTGCTTCGCAAAGCCTCGCAGAGATGGTCTGCTTCGCAAAGCCTCGCAGAGACGGTCTGCTTCGCAGAGACGAAAAGTCTGGAAAAAATGTAAGCAGCAAAACTTGGAGTTATTGTGGCTTTTAATACATAGTTTTAATCGAAATCAACTTTTTATAACTATTTAAAATACAACTATAAAACGTAATGTGTTTAAAAATAACGTTTTATGTTTCGGACAATAATGATTTGAAATTCGAAACCTGATTTTCTCTTGCTTTTTTAGATTTACAATCCGAATTTGCAGAAAAAATAAAACTTTTCACAATTTTTTATTCTGCTGATGTATTGGACATTCCTTTTGTTACGTAATTTGTAATTGTTTCGAGAATATTGTAATATTTTGCAAAATCTTCGTAAAACTGACGAATTGTACTTTCGGAAATAGTTTCATTCAATTTCAGAATAAAAGCATCTCTTCGGTTATCAATGCCAAAATAAACTTTATTATCACGCCAACCTGCAAAAACAGGATTTACTGTTGCTAAACCTTTCAGATAAACTCTGAAATCTTCATTTAAAAGCTCTTTGGTCTTTTTTTCGTCTTTTGTCCAGACTGCAAAATATTTTTCAAAATCAGAGTCTTCTTCTATTTTGATAAGTTTTTGATTCAAACGTGTAATATCAACTTTTTGCAACAAACGTCCAAGTCCTCCAAAAACTTTTTCGACATTATCAGGTATAATTGTAGTATAAGAAAATTTTTGTTCTGTTTCCACAAACCCGAAAGGACCGCTGAAAACAGTAGTAGTTTTGCCTTCACCCTGTTTTGTTTTTACTACTAATTCTCCAATTCCAAAGTCCATTCCATTAATTTTCCCCAAAAAAACATCATCAACATATATGTTGCTTGAAGATTTGAAAAAACCGGCATTTTTGAATTGTTGAGGTAAATTATTATCCTTCAATGAATATAAAAAATTCGGGTCTATTCCAATCAACAAATCACCTAATATTCTGGCTTTCAACTCTTTATTAGCTTTTTTCTTGATAAAATAATAATATACAAAACCAAAAAGAATTCCAACGGCAACAAGTATCAAACCTTCTGCTATTCTCATAAATGCGAGCAAAAGACCAACGACTAAAATAGCACCGCCAATGAGAAAAGCCATCATCAAACCTTTTCTTGTCTTTGCTTTTGACTCTAAACGTGTTTTTTCAAACTCTTCGTAATTTAAAGTTCCCTGATTCTTAACTTCTTCAAAAGATTTTAACATAGCGTTTAATTTTAATTGTTATTTAACAGCAATTGTTTCAATTTCAATCATAACACCCAAAGGAAGATTTGCAACCTGATAAGCGGCTCTTGCAGGTGGATTTTGAGTGTAATATTTGCCGTAAACTTCATTCATTGCAGAAAAATTGGCAATATCTGATAACAAAACAGTTGATTTTACAACATCTGTGAATTTATAACCGGCTTGGGTTAGAATTGCAGAAATATTTTTCATTACTTGCTCTGTTTGTTCGGTAATACCGCCTTCGATAATTTTTCCGGTTTCTGAATTGATTGGAATTTGTCCTGAAATGTACAAAGTTCCGTTTGCTTCTACTGCCTGACTATAAGGACCAATTGCTTTGGGTGCATTTGGAGTACTGATAATTTTTTTCATGATAATTTAATTTTTTTATTTATTTTCGTCAAAAATATAAAAATTTACCTTAAAAAAATTAATATCATTGCATATTATTTATAAAACATCAAAATTAAAGCTTATAAAACTAAAAATCAGATATTTAACTAAACAAAAAATCAAAAATTTACACTTCTTTATGGGAAAAATATTAAAAACATTTTTTTCAATAAATCTTTAAAATTAAAACACTTAACATAATAATCATAAAAAAACATACTAATATGAAAAAATTATATTCCTTTTTTGTTGTATTTTTTATAAATATTTTATTTATAAACGGACAAAATTTCATCGAAACTCAAAAAATTAAATCTGCAGATGGCGAAGAAGGTGACAGATTCGGTTATTCTGTTGATATTTCAGATGATTTTGCAATTATTGGTTCATACAGAGACGATGACAACGGTTCAGATGCAGGCTCTGCTTATATTTTTAATTATGACGGTGATAACTATATACAAATATCCAAATTACTTGCAGATGATGGTGGTGTAGAACATTTATTCGGTAAATCATCAGGAATTTTTGATGATTTTGCAGTTATTGGAGCTCCTTTTGAAGACGAGAATGGCTATGGTTCAGGAGCAGCTTATGTTTTTACTAATCAAGGAACTGAATGGACGCAAACACAAAAATTACAACCCGACGACATTGAAATTTACAAATATTTCGGGCAATCAGTTGCCATTGATGGCGATTTTCTGGTTGTTGGAGCTGACGGCGATGACACACACGGTAATTTTTCAGGTGCGGCTTATGTTTTCAAAAATAATTCAGGAAACTGGGAGCAAGTGGCAAAATTAACTGCCAGTGATGGTGCCGAAAGTGACCATTTCGGTAAAGATGTGAGCATTTCGGGCGATTTTGTTGCTGTTGGTTCTTATGGTGATGATTCATACAAAGGTTCAGTTTATATTTTTTACAATAATGAAGGAACTTGGGAGTTTTCTCAGAAACTGACAGCTTCTGATGCTGCTTCCTTAGATTATTTTGGTTGTGATGTGGCAATTTATGGCAATTACGTTGTGGCAGGTGCATTCGGACAAGATGACAACGGATCCGAATCGGGAGTTGCGTATTTGTTTGAATATCAGACCGACACTTGGGTTGAAATTGCTAAACTTATAGCCTCTGACGGAGAAGCTTATGATGATTTCGGATATTCTGTTGATATTTATGACAGTTTGATTGTTGTTGGTGCTGACGCTAATGCAGAACACGGCTATTTGACAGGTGCTGCCTATATTTATACAACTTCTGCCGAAGGAAATACAGAAGAAAAGCAGAAAATTTCGGCAAGTGATGTCCAAATAGAAGATTATTTCGGTTTTCCGGTTGCAATTGACAAAAATAATATTTTAGTTTCGATGGTATATGATGATGACAATGGAACGAATGCCGGAGCAACTTATTTTTTCAAAACGGAAGTTTCAGAACTTTCAGAATATTCTGAAAATTTTAAAATATATCCAAATCCGGCAAAAAATTATTTTAT
>DYKL01000263.1 GCA_020722645.1 Acetofilamentum sp.
ATGAAAACAAAATCTATTTTATTTATAATATTTCTCTTGTTTACAAATTTTGCTTTTGCACAACAAGAGCCTGCTGAATTGATTATTGAAGAAAATTTTGATATTAATGAATTGACTAAAAAATTTGAAACTCTTGACAGTAACAAAATTCCAACAGGAATTCTACATGATAAAGTAATTTCTTTTGTTGATTTTGAGTTATACTCCGGTTCAGACCGTAGTGAAGTTGTTGATTACTATGTTTGGCGACAAATTTTTGATGAGCTGAAAAATTCTGCTGTTAAAAAACAAAATTTTCCTTCTCTCAAAACAGTTGCAAATCAATACAAAGACCTGAATGTTTTACCTGTTCTTTTTTTGAATTACAACTACAATACAATTAAAACTGATGCTTTTGACAAAAATTTAATTATCGAAAAAGATGCTTATTTTTATAACAACACTAATACAACAGAAACACCTTATGACGATAAAAGAATATTTGTTGCCTCAATTCCATATTTTAAAATTGATGTTAAAAATAACAAATTCATTCTATCTGATGATTTATTTTTTTCAAATATCAATAAAAAACCTGAATATTATCTTATAGATTTTGACGATGGAAACGGCTATAATCAATACGAAACAAATAGTGAAATAAATGTTAGTTATCAGTTTGCGGGTGAAAAAATTATAAAAATCAAAGCTGTTTTTAATGATGATACTCTATCTGCTAATTTTTCCACAAAAACTAATGTTTGCTATCCTCCTGATGCAGATATTGAACAGTTAGAGATAGAAGCAGAAATCCCATATTGGAACTATACTGATACATATACAGAGAACGCCATAAATGGTGCTTATGGAAAAGCAAAAGTATCTGTTTGGTACGCTCCCGGACACACTCAGCTAATAAAACCTTTTATCCTGCTTGATGGTTTTGACCCATTTGTTGATTCAAATTTTATTCAGCAAGCAAGAAATTATGAAGCACTTTATTGTAATTTGAATCAGGTACATACGTTGGATATGCTGCAGCAATGTTATGGTTATGATATTGTGGTTGTGGACTGGGTGGGTGGTGCCGACTGGATACAAAAAAATGGTTTGTGTTTGGTGGAAGTTTTAAATTGGGTTAATGAAAACAAAGTAGGTTTTTATCCAAACATCATAATTGGTCCAAGCATGGGAGGAATGATAGGCAGGTTTGGCTTGTCGTATATGGAAGACCACAACCTCAATCATGATGTTAGTGTATTTATTCCGGCTGATTCTCCTCATAGAGGTGCAAACATTCCGCTTGGTATGCAATTTTGGGCTAATTATCTTTATACTCATGTGGATGAAGAAGATAGTACTTATGGTAATATAAAAATTGAATACGAAATGTTAATGAGTCCAGCCGCAAGGCAATTATTACTTTATCATTTTAATGCAAGTGTAGAACAGAAAAAAAGTCAAAGTAACCCAAAAGATAAAGTAACTTGTGATAATGAACAAATGAGAGATGATTTTGTTTCAGATTTGAACTCCTTAGGTAATAATGGTTATCCTTCTCAGCCTACTCTTATAGGAATATCAAACGGCTCGGGTTTTGCTCATAAGCAAAATAATGAATTTGGCACAATCTTGGAACCAACTGTCAGAATTATGGAACAAATAACGTGGAAGTTCACAGATAGATATGTTTTTAAAGCTTATGCTTTACCTGATAAAGACAATAATTATCATGAAATCTTGAAATTCAATCTAAATGGATTACGAATTTATACAGTAAAAGTAAAGAATACCGATCCACTAGATTGTGTTCCGGGCGGTTTTTTTCCAGGCTTAGAAGAACTAAAGGACGAACCAGGAATGACACTTGATCATGCTTATGTAGATTTCATACCAACAATAAGTGCTTTGGATTTGGACCATAGTATAACAGATTATTATTCAACGTCAATTACTTCACAACAAACCCCTTTTGACTATATATATTTTCCACCGGCAAATCCTACGTCTGTTGTAATTGACGAAGGTTATAATCCGACCTATCCGTACAGTTACAATCAAAAACATAGTGCAATTTCAGACCATGAAAGAGATTATCTTTTAGATATTGTTCATGGGAATTTGCCGCAAAACGGTACTGTTCAAAACAGAACAATAAGCGGTGAGGTTGTTTTACAAGCATATAATACAATCCGTGCAGGTGCAAATGTTAATCCTGACGAAGCTCCCGGAGATGTTGTTATTCAAAACGGTAGTAATGTTAAATTTATTGCAGGAAATAGTATCCGGCTTGAACCGGGTTTTCATGCCGGTCAGGGTTTTGAGGCTCATATAGAAGAAGTTCAGGAAATTAATTGTGAATTAAAATCTCAAAATGCTCCTTTTCTAAAAAATCTGACTTATGAATTGCATGAAAATCAAACAGATAGTATAATAAACTTCAAAATAGATGAATCTTATTTTGCTCCTGTTTATTACAGTTGGTTTATTATTTCTGCCGATAATAGTTTTCATAAAATAGAAACAACTCAAGCTAAGTTAAGTTTCCCTGCTAAAACACAGGGTAGATATTCTATTTATGTGAAAGCTTTTAATCATAACGGAGAAAGTAATGTTTTGTTTGATTATGTTTATATCCAAAACACTAATTCTCCATTTAAGGCAGATATAAAGCAAAATAATGTATTATGTAATTCGTGCAATGAAATTCAAAGTTCTGAAATGATAATTTTTCCTAATCCTGTTGAAAATATTATTTACCTTAGTTATTTTTTAACTGTTTCAAGTGAAGTAAAATTTACTATTGTTAATAGTATTGGGAAAGTGGAAAAAATTATGGAATTGCCAAGTCAATACGAAGGAAAGCACGAATTTATGTTGAATATTGAAAATTTGTGTTCCGGCGTATATTTTCTTATTATAGAAACATCTGATGGTATCGTTAGTAAAAAAATTATTAAAAAATAAATTAAATATGAACAAAAAAATTACTCTAACAACAGTTTTGGTTCTTCTTCTGCAATTTTGGAGCTTTTCGCAGAATTTGTTCGAAGAAAACAGGCTTATTTATTCCGAACTTGATACAAATAATATTAAAGCCGGAATTTTAATTGACAAAGCCGTAAATTTATCCGGCATTGAAAGGTTTGACGGTAAAAACACTGACATTGTTTGCAACCAAACTTTATGGCAAGAAATGTTTTTTGAACTTTATTATGCAAAAAACACGCCTGATATTTCTAACATATACTCCGATATTAACTTTATTTTCGGCAGAAAAAATCAATTTTCCAACGGCAAACTTATTCCAATTTATTTGTTAAATTTTGAATATGATAAAATTAAAGAAAATGCTTTTGATGATGAGTTATTGCTATTAAAAGACGATAAAGTTATAGAAAACTCCGATAATAAAATTAGCCCGTACATAACAAAAAGAGTTTTTGCTGCAATTCCATACAAAGAACACACTTATTACGGCAATGAATTTTCTTTTATTTTTAACGGAAATTTTCTTTTTACTAACACAAACGAACAAATTACCGAAATAATTGCTGATTTTGACAATGATATGGGTGAACAACAAGTAAATATTTACGAAGAAATTCCGGTCAGCTACACCGATTTAGGACTAAAATATATAACAATTAAAGCAATTACTGATAATAATGATACTCTGATGTCAAAATTTCAATTTGAAGTTAAAGATTTTGATATTCCCGATTATGACCTTATCAGATTTGAAACTGATGACATTACAGGAGATATAAGATATTATTGCGACTGTAATCACACATACTATAACAATCGGCAGATTGCAGAAACAATGTGTCTTTTGTGTTTTCAATGGGGTGTTTTAGAAGAACACATCTGTCGAAGCGGTGGTGATTTATATCATTTCAGAGCTAACGAAACTCCCAACAAACAGGAAAGAATTATTCTTGTAGTCGAAGGTTTTGACGTTGGCGACAATATGTTTGCAGAAGAATTATATGGTGATGTTTTTAACCGTCAGAAATTTGCCGATTGTGTTTTGGATAATAATTTTGATATTTTTATTCTTAATTTTGATTTACCAACTGATAGAATTCAAAACAATGCAATTCTAGTTGAAAATGTAATTACTTATCTGAACGATAATAAACCGAACAAAACCGAACTTATTATAGCCGGTGGCAGTATGGGTGGACTTGTTACAAGATATGCAATTACATCAATGGAACAAAATGGTATTGACCCGCAAACAAGACTTTGGTTTTCGTTCGACAGCCCGCAGGAAGGTGCTAACATTCCGCTTGGTTTGCAGTATTGGCTTGATGAATTTTACAATGATTTTCCTTTGCCCCCCTTAAAGAAGAAAATTGACAGACTTTGCGACCCGGCTGCTAAACAAATGCTTATTTATCATTTCTTGGATTACCCTAATCAAGCACCAGAAAGAACACAATTTGTTTCAGACCTCAATGCACTTGGTTACCCGCAAACTACAAGAAATGTAGCAATCACAAACGGTGCCTCCGACGGCTCTTCGCAAGGTTATAACAACGGAGCTGAAATTTTGGAAATTACTTGGAAAATTGGTACTGCAAAACGTAGATATCTTACTGCATGGGCAGTGCCAAACGGCGGAAACAATTTTGTTATTATGCAAAAAAGAAAGGTAAAAAATAATGGGCAAATTGCTGAAATTATGATTGAAAAAAAAGTTACAGGTGTTTACCCACTTGATGCTTGCCCAGGTGGGTTTAGAGGGACAATGCTTGAATTGGAAAAAGCTCTTGATCCTCTATTTACTATTGATGCTTTTCATCATAACCATGCTTTTATTCCCGCTGTTTCTTCGCTTGGGCTTGATGTTACTCAACTTGACGGCGGGTATTATTATAATTTTTATGAAGAAGAACCCGATGTTTTATTAAGTAAGTCTCCTTTTGATAATTTGTTTTTCCCAAAAGTTGATAAAAGTATCAACCAAGAGCACGTTTGGGTATCTTTTGAAACTGCAAACAATATTTTTGATGAAATAATTCCTTTTGATATAGTGATGGGCGATGACCCCGACTGGCAAACAGGCGAAA
>DYKL01000264.1 GCA_020722645.1 Acetofilamentum sp.
TTTTTCTAAGCAATCGCCCGTAAACCCTACAAACTTGTAAGTAAGTTCCGTTAAATCTGTCAGATACTTTTGAAGTGTCTGACAGATAATAAGTTAGAATTTCAGCGAGTAGCTTATTGAGGGGATTATCGGGAAGAGGCTTTGCTGGTAGATATTCCATTGACCATTATTTTTTTTCAAAAAATATGAATATGCATTTTTTCTATTATAAACATTGTAAATACTAATTGACCAAATACCGGTACTTTTCTTTCTTTCTTTTATGAAATTTATTGCAAAATCTAAACGATGATAGTCTCTCATTCTATATTCATTTTGATTTGCAAATACAACAATTTGGTCAGAAGAAAGCCAAGTATCATTATAAATTTCATCATCAATATCATATCTTGCTACAGGTAATGTATATGGATAACCGGTTCCATATATCCAACAGGCAGAGAAATTTATTTTTTTTGAATATTTATGAGTTACAACTATATTTAAGTTATGCCTACGATCGTATTTAAAAAGAAATTCATTTCCAAAATTAATATTTTCAAATTTACGTGTTGTTTTTGAAAGCGTATATGATATCCAACCTATTGTTTTTCCTTGTTTTTTTTCTAATAACAATTCTATACCATAAGATTTTCCATAACCATTTGTTTCAAGTTTATCTGTCCAATCACCAATAACCGAAAGGTATGTTGCACCTTCTTTAAATGAAACTAAATTATTTGAAGTTTTAAAATAAGCCTCAATAGAAAATTCAAATTTTTGATTTAAAAAATTTGAATAAAAACCGCTTGAAAATTGTTTTGAAAAAGAAGGAGGTAAATCTTGATTTGAAGCAGCCCAGATATCCATTGGCATTGAAAGACTACTTGATGTAATTAAATGAATATTTTGTTGTGTTTCGGCGTATGAACTTTTGATTGCAGAATTATGTGAAGTATTAATTATAAAAATCAAGCGAGGTTCTATGAAATAAAAGTGTTTATAATCAGCAAAATAATCAGTAACTCTAAAACCTAAGTTGAATGAAAAAATTTTGAGCAAAGAAAATTCCGATTCAAAATAAATACTATTGTCTATGGCTGTTATCTCATTATTTTTATATGATGTGTCAATATTATATTTATCATTTTTGTATAATATATGTAAGTATAACGGTTGAAAAATTAGAAATTTAGTATTAAATCCAAAATTGATTTTAAAATTATTTGATACAGAATATTGTAAATCAGATTTTAATAAAAAATCTTTAACACTTGTATTCAAATAGACTTTAAATATTGTAGTGTCTTCTTTATTTTGATAATCAATAATATTCTGATAATAATATTTAGTATGGGCAATGGTTGTATTCAAAAAAAGTTTTGATGTCAATATTTTGTACCATTTAAAAGCTACTAATGTATTACCCCAATTTGTTTTTATTTCTGCATCACTGTTATTAGAGTACATAAAATCATTTAATTTCATGATTGCTCTGTCATTCCCTTTATAAAAACTAATGAAA
This sequence comes from Acetofilamentum sp., assembly GCA_020722645.1. Classification (GTDB taxonomy): domain Bacteria; phylum Bacteroidota; class Bacteroidia; order Bacteroidales; family JAFGUD01; genus JAFGUD01. Next base: position 1,505 of record DYKL01000264.1, read on the forward strand.
ATTTTGTTTTTCTCATTAAAAGAATGACTAATTTTTGAATTAACATCATAAAAATTATACCCAATACTATATCCTTCTAAAGATAAAAAAGTAAAAGTTCGCATAAAAGCTCCAAGGTAAAAAGCCCTTGCAGAGAGCATAAATGTTGTTTTTTGTTTCTTTAATGGACCATTGATTGAAAAATTTGAAGTAATAGGACTAATAGAAAAGTTCCCTGTTAGTTTATTTTGGTTACCTTCTAACATCCTAACATCTACTATTGAAGAAAGACGACCACCATATTTCGCCGGAAAACCACCTTTAATAATTTTTACTGAATTAATTGCATCAGGATTAAAAACGGAAACAAAACCTCCCAAATGATTAACATTGTACAACGGAACATCGTCGAGCAAAATCAAATTTTCATCAATTCCACCACCTCTTACAAATATTCCATTTGAACCTTCGTTACCTGATTGTATTCCGGGTAACATTTGAATTGCTTTAAGAATATCTTTTTCACCACCCAAAGATGGTAACATCTTTAGTTGATTTAAATACAATGTATGTGTGCCTATTTCTTTTGTTTTGTCAATTGTTTTAACAGCACTTATTACAATTGAATCGATACTATTATTTTCGATTAGATTAAAATTAATATTTTTATTATCGACAGCAATAACAATTTTATTTTCAGTCATATAACCTAAATATGAAGCTGAAATCGTTATAGTATCAGTTTGTTTAATATTTAATGTATAATACCCATATTCATTTGTAAAAACAGCATTATTAGTTCCTTGTATCCGAACAGTTGCATTTATAAGATTTTCAGTACTAACAGCATCTTTTACATAACCACTAATTGTTATGTTTTGTGCTAAAATATTAAGGTTTATCAAGCAAAAAGCTATTGTAAAAAAATTTTTTTTCATTTTAATTATTTAATCCCAATTAGTTAAATGAACTGAATCCATACAACTATTGTAACCCGCAAAAATACCATATCCGTTTTTGATATTTGAATATACTTTTATAGGTTCTCCCACATAAAAAGATTCTTCATCCTGATTTTCTGTATTGATGATAACACTTTTTTCGTATTCGTAATAATCATAACTTAGTATTTTAAATTTGTAAATTAAAAATGCAGAACGATTATTTGTTGAAGGACATTCATAATCAAAAATTAATGTAACATTTTGACCATTAAAATATTTATCTGAAAAAATAAAAAATTACAAAAATATTTATCAATTTCACTACTTAGCCTTTCATCTGTATATTTATAGTCATAAATATCGCGATTACTGTACGAATATTGCTCGTCTTCATACCTAATTTTTAACTTAAATGAATAATAATTATTGCTTTGTTCATCATCATTTATTTTAAGTAAACCTAAGGTAAAATTATATTCCTCTTGAGGATCATAATATATAAAATGAGTTGTATCAAAAGCTGTAAATTCCGGTAATTTAGGGATATAACTTTCTGCAATAACAGTATCTTGATTTTTTCTTATGATTTTTATTTTATATTTTTTATCTTCTTCAGGATATATACTTGAAACATAAATCCCATTTCCCAAATCATTTAAAATTTCTACAAAAGTATCATTACAATAAAGTTCAATTGCAAGATTTTCAACATATATCGGCATTATTGTATCATTATAACCAACCGATTTATTTACTTTTACTGTAATGACTTTATGTGTTGTAAAAATGCAATTAACAACAAGTTGTGGCTCGTGTTTTGGAAAAATAATATCTACAATTTTAGTACAAGATGTTATTAAAATCAAAATAAATAGCATTAAAAATTTATATATTTTCATTATAATACAAATTTAAAAGATAGTATAACCGATGTTAAACAAAGCACCATAAGAAAAATTGTATGCTATAACTGTTAATGTGCCCGTATTATAAAATCCATATTGTTTATATGTCGGCAAAACATCAGTAAACAATAATACGCTAATTTTTAAACGATTAAAAAATGTTATACCTGGTTCTAAAAATAGACTAACAGAATACAAAGGATATGGCGACAAATGTATTTGCCGAAGCTCCTTTGGTGTTTTTAGATAATCCAAAGAAATATTGTTATCAATACCTATTTTAGTAAAAAAATATTTATAATTTTTTATAAAACAGACCGGAAAACAAATAGATTCTGTTTTTATATAATCCAATGAAGTCTGAGGTATGCTATATTTCGTGTTTTTGTATTTAATACAGCTACCCAATAAAAATTTTTTAAAATTATAATCTACATTTATTCCGGCTTGATATCCGATTTTGGCAATAGGATAATATTTTATTTGCGACAGAACAAAACAATTCGTTATACCAATATTTGAATTAACTGTAATATCAATTTTCTGAGAATAAGACACAATAATAAATTGTAATAAAATGATAAAAAGCATTATTTTTTTCATATACTTTAATTTAAAAAATGGCTGTCTAAAATTTATTTTTGTGATTGTTTATCATACAAAAAAAGTTTCTTACATTAACAAAGTAATATAATATTTTAAACAGCCAAAATATTTTATTAATAATGATATTCAACTGTAACCCCGCCTGTTACATCTGCACTGCTTGCTTTCAACTTATAGTAACTAAATACGTCTTGAGATGGAACGTGAGGAAAATCGGTATAATAATATGAGTAATGTTTAGAAATATTAAGTTCTCTTTTTTTATTAACACCGGTTCCCCAGCCCTCATTACTCAATGATAAATAGTCATAAGGATCTTCTTCACATACAATGTATAAATTATAGGCAAAAATACTTAATCTTGTTTTATATCTTACCCATTTACCTAACCAATTTTTTTTCTTTCCATAAGCTTTTATATTAACATATTTATGAACATAAGTTGTAGTATAGTAGTAATCATTACTAAATGTAACAGAAGTACTTAGCTCAATATAACATCGATAATTCCCTGACTGTGCATATTTATTAGCACCCCATTTATCCTCAGTTTTTGTGTTATTTTCTACAAATTCTCTATGAGTATCAATTTTATAAAAAACTAAATTTTTATTTTCTGTGTTAAAATTTGAAATATTATTCAAACTTTCATAGTTTTCAATTGTTGTAGAAACGATATATTCAGGTATAATTTTATACAATCTATCTCCTATTCTATAAATATTTTGAATATTTAAAACATTTTTATCCAATTTTATGTTTTCAAACAATTCTTTTTCTCCAAACTCATTATTGTCTAAATGAAACAGATTTTCATATCTTTTTATTGTTTCAGCAAATTCATCTTCTGTATTTGCTTTTTCGATTTCTTCATAAGCCTTTTCATATAAACTATTTAAAAAATAAATCCAATATTGTTTTCCCACTTCTGAATTTCTTCATCTGAAAGATTGTTTAAAACCTCTAATGTCTTTTCGTATTGATCATTATTTTCAAACCATAACATACCTTTCCATAATTTCAAATTAGGAATATCTGAAATATTGTAAGTCTCTGCACTATTATAACGGAACTTACTTACAACTTTTCAGGTTTTACAGGCGATAGCTAAGAA
>DYKL01000011.1 GCA_020722645.1 Acetofilamentum sp.
GCAGGTGTTTTCACCTGCAACCACTTACGAAAAAACTTGCGGATTTAAGGTAATCGATTTTTCTTCCTAATTTTTAACAAATCTATTATAAATATTTAAAATTATGAAAAATTTTTAATAAAAAATTTTTTTTAAAAATATTTGCTTTTTTTATGCATTGATAATCAAGCGTTTGTATCTTTTGTGATAAAAAACATTTTTTATTTTTTATGTAATTATTATTTTAGCAAACAAAACAAAATTAACCGAAACAGATTTTTTTTATTAAAAATTTTTTAAATATGAAAGATACTCCAATAAATTATACAATTGTAAATCAAATTATAGAAAATTCGGGGTTAAAACCTGATATGTCATCTTCTACAATTCGCGAAATAGTTAGAATTGTTAATGATTTGGAGAAAGCAACAGGAGAAAAATATATCAGAATGGAAATGGGTGTTCCAGGATTACCTACGCCTCAAATACTTATTGATGCAGAAATTGAAGCCTTGAAAAATGGCAGTAAAACGGTAACTTCCAAATACCCAATGATTGAAGGTGATGCTGAACTTAAAAAAGAATCAGCCAGATTTGTTAAATTATTTATTAATATTGATGTTGAACCAAAACATTGTGTGCCTGCTGTTGGTTCTATGCAGTCTGCAATGGCTCTTTTTCTTACAGTTAACAGATTACACGAAAAAAGAAACAAAATTTTATTCATTGACCCTGGTTTTCCTGTCCAAAAACAACAATGTCACGTTTTAGGTGTAAAATACGAAACTTTTGACGTTTATAATTTTCGTGGCGAAAAACTAAAAGATAAAATAGAATCTTATCTGAAAACCGGTGAATTTTCTTCAATTATATACTCAAATCCTAACAATCCTTCTTGGATTAGCTTTACCGAAAAAGAATTGAAAATTATCGGCGATTTAGCTACAAAATACGAAACAATTGTTTTAGAAGATCTGGCATATTTTGGAATGGATTTCAGACAAGATTACTCTAAACCGGGAGTGCCACCTTATCAGCCAACAGTGGCTAATTACACAAAAAATTATATAATAATGCTCTCGAGCTCAAAAGTATTCAGCTTTGCCGGTCAGCGTCTGGGAATTATAATTGTCTCACCTGAATTATTTGACAAATCTTATGACGGTTTAAAAAGAAATTTTAAAAAAGACGTTTTCGGATATGCTTTGATTTATGGCTCATTATATACACTTTCTGCTGGAGTAAACCATTCTTCTCAAATTGGAATGGCTAAAATGTTAAAAGCAGTTAACGAAGGTAAATATAATTTTGTAGAAGGCGTAAAACCTTATGGAGAAAGAGCCAAAGTTATAAAGAAACTTTTTGTTGATAATGGGTTTAAAATAGTTTACGATAAAGATGAAGGTGAACCAATTTCAGACGGTTTCTATTTTACTTTTTCTTATCCCGGATTATCAGGAAACGAATTGTTAGAAGATTTGCTGTATTATGGGATTAGTGCAATATCCCTTAAAATTACCGGAAGCGAAAGAACCGAAGGTATGCGTGCTTGTGTTTCACAGATTCTTCCTGAACAATTCGAAGTTTTGGAATACAGATTAAAAAAATTTAATGAAAATCATAAATAACCACAAAAAATAATTTATTATGGCAAAATTAAGAGGAGCTGTTGTTATTGACATTGAAAGGTGTAAGGGTTGTGAGTTATGCACAATTGTTTGTCCTTCTAATGTTTTGGCAATGCACGAAAATGTAAACAACAAAGGGTATCATTACTCTTATATGGCAAACCCCGAAGCTTGTACCGGATGTACAAATTGCGCCGAGGTCTGTCCTGATACAGTTATAACTGTTTATCGAATTAAAGTGCCTTCTTAGGCAAATTTTTACTAATTTTTTAAATTAAAAATAATGCGCGAAATAAAATTAATGAAAGGGAATGAAGCGATAGCCGAAGCTTTTATCAGAGCAGGCGTTGATGCTTATTTTGGGTATCCTATCACTCCACAGTCTGAGGTTATTGAATACTTAATGTACGAAGAACCTCACAAAAGAACCGGAATGGTTGTACTTCAGGCAGAAAGCGAAATTGCAGCCATAAATATGGTTTACGGTGCTGCCTGTACCGGAAAAAAAGTTGTTACCTCATCTTCGAGCCCCGGTATAAGTTTAATGCAAGAAGGCATTTCTTATATTGCCGGTTCGGAAGTCCCATGTGTTTTGGTTAATGTTGTAAGAGGAGGACCCGGTTTGGGAACTATTCAGCCATCACAAGCAGATTATTTCCAATCTACAAAAGGCGGCGGACACGGAGATTATCATCTTATTGTTATTGCTCCTTCATCAGTTCAGGAAATGGTTGATTTTGTTCCTTTAGCTTTTGATTTGGCTTTTAAATACCGCAATCCTGTGATAATTCAAAGCGACGGTGTTATTGGTCAAATGATGGAAAAAGTAGAACTTTTCGAACAAATGCCCAGAATGACCAATGAAGAAATCAAACAAAAATATGATGATTGGGCTTTAACAGGTCGTACAAAAGGAAGAGAACATAACATCATTACTTCTTTAGATCTTGTTTCAGAAAGGCAAGAAAAGTTTAATCTTAAATTAAAAGAAAAATACGACAGAGTTGAAGCCGAAGAAGTCAGATACGAAAAAATTATGTGCGATGACGCAGATTATATTTTTGTAGCCTACGGTTCCAGTTCACGTATTTGTCAAAAATCAGTTAAATTGGCAAGAGAAGCAGGAATAAAAGTCGGTTTATTCAGACCAATTACTTTATATCCTTTCCCGTTCAATGAAATTAAACAAATGGTGCCTCATCTGAAAGGAATACTTACAGTCGAAATGAGTTTAGGACAAATGGTATATGATGTAAAAGCGGCTGTAGAGTACAGAATACTTGTTGAACATTATGGTCGTGTAGGTGGTATGATTCCTACACCTGAAGCTATCGTTGATGCATTAAAAACTAAAATTATAGGAGATTAATATTATGGCAGAAATAAAACTCGAAGATATAATTAAAGAAGAGAATAAAGTTTTTAGCAAAACATCTCTTTTTACTGAAAAACCTTTAAGCTATTGTCCGGGTTGTGGACACGGTGTTGCGCATCGTCTTGTTTTGGAAGCAATAGAAGAAATGGGTATTGTGGAAAATGTTATAGGTGTTGCTCCTGTTGGTTGCTCTGTTTTAGCTTATGAATTTATGAATATTGATATGGCAGAAGCACCTCATGGAAGGGCAACAGCTCTTGCAACAGGCATAAAAAGAGTTTATCCTGAAAAATTTGTTTTTACCTACCAAGGTGATGGAGACTTAGCTGCAATTGGTACAGGCGAAACTATTCATACATGCAACAGAGGTGAAAATATTACAATAGTGTTCATTAATAATGGTATTTATGGGATGACAGGAGGTCAAATGGCTCCAACAACAATACCAAAAATGAAAACTTCCACTTCTCCTTACGGCAGACAAGTTGATATGATGGGACATCCATTGAAGATGACTGAAATTGTTGCCCAGTTGCCCGGTACTTGTTTTGTTGCTAGACATGCTGTTCATACACCTGCTTTGGTTCGTAAAGCCAAAAAAGCAATCAGAACTGCATTCGAATACCAAAAAGCTAAAAAAGGTACATCTTTTGTCGAAATAGTTTCAAACTGTAATTCAGGCTGGAAAATGACACCTATCCAAGCTATTAAATGGCTTGAAGAAAATATGTTGCCTTTTTATGAACTTGGTACATTAAAAGAAATCGGGCTTGATTAATTTTTGTCCTGATATTAATTTATTAATCTAATAAAACTCAAAATAATGACAGAAGAAATTATAATAGCCGGTTTTGGTGGGCAAGGTGTACTTTCTATGGGTAAAATCCTGGCTTATTCCGGTATAATGCAAGATCAAGAGGTCTCTTGGATGCCTTCTTACGGTCCTGAAATGAGAGGTGGAACAGCTAATGTTACTGTTATTGTAAGCGACGAAAGAATTAGTTCGCCTATTTTAACTGTTTTTGATACAGCAATTATTCTTAATCAACAGTCTATGGACAAGTTTGAAAGTGCTGTGAAGCCCGGAGGATTACTTTTATACGATGATAATGGAATTATGAGACATCCGCAACGCAAAGATATTAACATTTGTGTTGTCTCTGCTACCCTCGAAGCCAAAAATCTCGGTAATACTAAAATCGCAAATATGATTGTTCTTGGAGCTTTTCTGAAACTTAAACCAATTGTTAAGTACGAAAACGTTATCAAGGGACTAAAGAAATCTTTACCCGAAAGACATCACAATATGATTCCAATTAATGAACAAGCTATTAATAAAGGGATGGAAGTTGTGAATTTTGTAAATAAACTGTGAAGTTGATAAAGTTGAAAGCCTGCCCTGTAAGGGTCTATAAAGTTGAAAGTTCATAACTTTCAAACTTTATGAACTTTATAAACAGTACAGACCCTTTCAGTGCAGGCTTTGCAAAATAAACTCATTTTTTTATTTTATCTAAATACTTTTTCATATCAGTCCTTATCTCTTTTGACAATATATATAATGCAAAAATATTTGGAAAAGCCATGCTCAGAATCATCATATCTGAAAAATCCACTACAGCACCCAGACTTGATGCTGACCCAATTACAATAAATAATAAAAAGACTGAATAATAAATGTTTCTGGTAGTCTTATCGCTTTTTATATACTTGCCAAATAAATATTTAAATCCGTTTAAACCATAATAAGACCATGAAATCATAGTAGAAAATGCGAAAAGAAAAATTGCAATTATCAATAAATAAGGAAACCAGCTAAAAACAGATCCATAAGCAGCTGATGTAAGTTCTACGCCGTTTAGATTTTCAGGGTTATTATACATTCCTGTGTAAATAATAACTAATGCTGTCATTGTACAAATTATTACAGTGTCTATAAACGGTTCAAGCAACGAAACAAGTCCTTCGGTTACAGGTTCGTTTGTTTTTACAGCTGAATGTGCCACAGATGCTGAACCAACACCTGCTTCATTTGAAAATGCTGCTCTCTGGAACCCAACAATCATAACTCCAATTATTCCGCCTTTTAAAGCACCCGGGGCAAATGCTCCATTCCAAATTAAACTTAATGCTTCGCCTGTGTGTCTGAAATAAATTCCTACTATTACAAGCGAAACAATTACATAAAAAATTGCCATAAAAGGTACAATTTTATCAGTAACTTTTGCAATGCTTTTGATACCTCCCATAACAACTGCACCAACCAAAATGGCAAGAATAATTCCGAAAAACGATCCATAATTGCTCATTGCAGGAAACATATTGCTTATTTGAGCAAAAGCCTGATTTGCCTGAAACATATTGCCTCCTCCAAAAGAACCACCTATTATTAATATTGCAAAAACAGCAGCCAATACCTTGCCTAATCCTCCCATTTTTCTGTCTTTAAGTGCTTTGTTCATATAATACATCGGGCCACCTGATACAACTCCTTTTTTGTCAATGTCTCTGTATTTTACACCCATTGTGCATTCAGCAAATTTTGTTGACATACCTAAAAGACCGGCAATTATCATCCATAATGTAGCTCCCGGACCTCCTATCGCAATGGCTATTGCAACACCTGCTATATTTCCTAACCCTACTGTTGCTGACAATGCAGTAGAAAGAGCCTGAAAATGTGATACTTCTCCCTTGTGATTTTTATCGTCAAATTTACCTGCTACGTGCTGTATTGCAAGTTTAAACCCTCTTATGTTTATAAATCCAAGATTTACTGTAAAGAAAAAGGCTCCGATTATTAACCAGACTACTATAATTGGAATTGACATTGTCCTTGGCGTACCGTTCGGATGCTTTAATACCTCTCCGTTTTCGTCTTTCATTATGGGATCGTAAAGTTTTAACAAGGCAAATACATCTGCCATTATAAATTTTGCCATAAAATTTACGGCTGGTACTAATGCCCAGTTGAATTTTTCATTTAATGAACTGGTTGGAACGATAACGGATGTTAATAAGCTGTCTCCATTACTATCTTTGATTTTTAATGAATATTCCTGTCCTTCGGTTAATCCTTTGGCTGTTTCTGAATTTATCGGGACATCTTGTTTCGACCAATAATAATAATAAGGTGATTCACCTCCGTTTGCAATTGCAATAACAAAACCGTCATTAATATCTTTTGATTTGTTATTTATCTGTAATTCAACTTCTAAAACACCTGAACTTATAACATTATTTTGTGAAAACACATTATTTATTAATAAAAATAAAAGTAAAAGCAAAATAATTTTTCTGATCATAAAATTTTGTTTAATAATTTTGCATAATATTTGATTTATTAAATTAAATCCTTTTGTATAAAGAGTTAATTAAAAATTTTTTGAAAATCTGTTTTGATTTGCAATAATATAAAAAATTAAATAATAAACAAATTTTGTTTTATTGAACCTATAAGTAGCTAATTTGAAATGATTATATAGATTACGTTATTCGTCGAATTTATTGAGTTTTATATTAGGGATTGTTACGAAATATTTTTAATAATCTATGTGAACTATGTGTCTATGTGGTTATTAATAAATATCAAATAAACAAGTTATTTCGTAACTGTTACTTAGTTGATAAAAAAATGACAGTAAAATTACTTTACTAATTTCAAACAATAATTAACATATAGCCAGTAACGGAATAATTTGTGAATCAGAAAACTAAAAAAACATAGTTTATATTAAAAACAAAAGTCTAATAAAATCAGATATAAAAATATAACACTATTTTTTTATTTAGTAAAAATTATTTTTTTCCAAAAAAGTTTTTAACTTTGTCAAAATATAAAAATAAATATTTTTTTTTACTGTTGAAGCTATTTATATTACAAAATATTTATGAGGCTGAAACTAGAAATTGCATATTCTAAAATAAAAAACTGACTTATACTAATGAAAAAAATTAGCTTACAAAATTTTTTAATCATATTTTTTTCTTTGCTTACAATAATAATCACTGGACTAATATTTATTATTATGTTTAATGTTAGCAAAGCAAATAAATTAAGGACTTTTAAAACTAATTATATTGAAACATACTATCTTTGGACAGAAGCTTATAAAGCTCAACAAGATTTTCTTATCAAACACAAAGATGATATTGTTTTTTTCCAAACCGAACAAAATAAGTATATCAAACGAACTCAGATATTTTCGACTAAAACAAAAAGCAAATTAGATTCACTGATTGATGTATCTTATAGTAAGAATTATCAGATATCTGACGACCTTCAGTATCTGAGCACTGAAATAACTAAAATCGATGACGTTTTTTCTCAGATTGTGCATTTGTTTTTTTTAAGAGGTTCACAAAAAACAGGTATTATTGGAAATTGTTTTTCTCTTTACGAATTATCTCAGAATTCTGCAAGTGACCAGAACCTCAAAAATATGCTTTCAAAATCTCACGTTGCATTTTTAAACTACCTGAATAATCCTAATTTTACTTATTACGAAGAGTTTTTGGATATTTTTACTCTTATGAATTCCTACGTCAGACAAAAAACTGTTGTTCGAGACACAGGTTTAATTGATTCAACCCAGTTTTTGCCATATTCAACAACCTTCACAAGCGATTTTATAGGATATGTAAACGATTATAAACAATCTTTCAGCAAACTTGTAAATCTTGATAGAAAATTATTTTTAAATGATCAGGCAAATTTGATGAATCAATGGTCAAAATATAATACAGAATTTTCTGAATATTTTACTAATTCAGTTAAAATTTACAGTTTTGACACAGTAGAAGATGTACAGAAGCTTCAGAATTTTATCCTTATTATTGCCGTTATCATAATTTTTATGCTGGTTATAATAAGTTTCTCTATCCCCAGATTAATTTCTAAAAGAATAAAAGATATAAAAGAATACATAGAGCCGCTTAAAACAGGTAAAATTCCGGACTTAGAAATAGATATTAATATTTTTAGCGATGTTATTGAGATCACTGACAGTATTCAGCATGTTATAAATTCTTTAAAAGCTTCTACTGCTTTTGCTAACCAAATTGGAACAGGTAATTTTGATTTTAAATATACTCCTGTCAGCGAACAAGATGACCTTGGAAATGCTTTGCTTTTGTTGAGAGACAACCTCTCAAAAGCTCAAAAAGAAGAAAACGAAAGAAGAAAAGAAGATAAAATCAGAGAATGGACAAACTCCGGTATTGCAAAATTCTCCGATATTCTTCGACAGGCAGCAAAAGATATTAACGAACTTTCAACTGTTATTATAAAAGAACTTGTTAATTATCTGAATTCAAATCAAGGTGGTTTTTTTGTACTAAATGAAGAAAATAAAGATAACAGATTTTTAGAACTTACAGCATCTTATGCCTACAGTAAAGAAAGAAAGAAAAAGAAAATTTTTCAACTTGGAGAAGGTCTTATTGGAACTTGTGCTGTTGAAAAAGCAACTATCTATATGACTGAAATTCCCGAAGATTATATTAGTATAACTTCAGGATTAGGTGGAGCAAACCCTCGTAGCCTTCTAATTGCACCATTAAAACACGAAGATAATGTATTGGGTGTTCTTGAAATAGCTTCTTTTAATAAATTTGAAAAATATCAGATAGAATTTGTCGAAAAAATTGCTGAATCTATTGCTTCTACTTTGTCTATTACTAAAATTAACGAACGTACTGCAAAACTTCTCGAAATTTCCAAAATTGAAGCCGAACAACGTTCTCTTAAAGAAGAAGAACTTCGTCAGAATCTTGAAGAATTACAAGCAACACAAGAAAGAGCTGCATACCGTGAAAGTGAATTGCATAATCTTATTGCAATAATTAATAAGGTGTCCTATATTATTGAATTGGACATAGATGGTAACATCGTTTCTGTTCCTGAAAGTTTTTTAGAAAATTACAAACTTGAAAACAGCCAATTGCTCGGACATCATTTTTCTGAATTTGATTTTAATGAAAATTCAATACTTAAACAAGACGATTTCTGGCAAAAATTAATTAAAGGACAAGAAATTCAGCATCAAAGAAAATTTTTATTTCAGGATCAAATTATTTGGTTTAATGATTATATAATACCTTTTATTGATTCAAAAGGTCAGGTAATAAAATTTGTTTGTCTTTCTTTTGACATTACTAGCAAAGTTGTTGAAAATGAAAAATTACAGGAAATTACAAAAGAGTTAAAATTAAAAGAAAAAGAAATCAATCTGAAAATTCAAGATATTGAAAAAGCAAGAGAACAAGCCGAAAATGAAAAGAAAGAAGCAATTTTATTAGCCCAAAAATTAGAAGTTTCCGAAGAAGCGCTCAAAAAAGCTGTCGAAAAAAATAAAGAATATATATCACATATTGAAGAAGCTGTTCGAAATTCAGAATTGCAAAGCCAAAAGTTTAAAATGCTTTTCGATAGAAGTAATGATGCAATACAATTACTTTCCAACAGAAAATTTATAGATTGCAATGAAGCTACTTTAAAATTATTTGGTTATAATACAAAAGAAGAATTTATTAATTTGCATCCATCTCAGGTTTCTCCAGAAGTTCAGCTTGATGGAAAAAATTCAATGGAAAAAGCAAATGAAATGATGAAATTAGCAGTAGAAAAAGGTTATAATCAGTTTAAATGGATGCACAGAAAAGCAGATGGAACTGATTTCCCTGCCGAAGTTACTTTGATTTCGTTTACAATAGATGAGCAGTTGTTCTTATATGCTTTGGTGAAAGACTTAACAATCTTAAATAAATACGAAAAAGATATTAATAAAGCTCTGGAACTTGAAAAAGAATTAAAAAATAAATACATAAGCAAAGCAAGAGAATACAGAGAAAAATTAGAAAAATATGATATTGAATTAGAAAAAAAGGAAGCAGAAATTTATATATTAAGGGATCAAATTGAGAAATTAAAAAATAATTAAATCAACTAAAAATGAAAGGAACAATAGTAAAAGCAGCCGAAAAATTAATTATTTCTAAATTTGGTATAGAAAAATGGGAAGAAATATTAGAGAAGTCCGGATACGATATTGACCATTTCTTTTTTATTCGAGAAGATGTTGATGAGGAAAAAGTTTTAAATTTAGTTAATAATGCATGTGAAATCCTTCACCTAAGCCAGTTGCAACTTTTTGATAGTTTTGCCGAATACTGGATAAATAAATATATGGGTGAAGTATATCCAAACTTCAAATTTGATACGGCTAAGGAATTTATTAATAAAATATCTACAATTCATAAAGTAATGACCGAAAATATACCAAATGCAATGCCTCCAAATTTTGATTATAATTGGATAAATGATAATGAATTGATAATGACATACCATTCAAAAAGAGGAATGATTGATTTGGCAGTAAGTCTTATCAAACATATAGGATTTAAATATAATGAAGAAATTGTCGTAGAAAAATTAAATGATAAAGAAATAAAAGTTGTTTTTAAGTCTTAGAATTTGTTTATATAACATCCTTATAGTTTGTAAAGTTATAAAGCCTGCCCTGTAAGGGTCTGTAAAGTTATAAAGTAAATAACTAATTATCAGTTTTTTATAAAGCATTAATAACTAAGTTATTTCGTAACATTTCCTTATTATACACTTTTACCAAGTTGCTTTCATAGAGAATATATGATTATTGTACGAAACATAAAACGTTATACTTAAACACATTACGTTTTATAATTGTAATTTAAAATAATTAAAAAAGTTGATTTCGATTAAAACTATGTATTAAAAGCCACAATAACTCCAAGTTTTGCTGCTTGCATTTTTTCCAGACTTTTCGTCTCTGCGAGGCAAACGTCACTACGAGGAACGAAGCAAAGCCTCGTAATGACGCAAAGCGTATGACTAGGCTAGCGACAAATTCTTAATACTAGGTTTCGGACAATAATGAGAATATATCCGAAAATAAATGCCTAATTGTTATATGTGTAAAAACAATTTCAAGAAGTGCATTGGAATTTAACTTTTGAACGTATAACGGTATTAGTCAATATTTTACAAACTATTTTATTATTTTATTTGATAAATTTTAAAAAATATTTCAAAAAAAAATTTGCAAGAGTAAAATTAAACGCATACTTTTGCAATCCGAAAAAAAAAGTAAATAAATTCAATTTTTTTATGCCGACTATACAACAATTAATTAGAAAAGGACGCAAGAGATTAACTAAGAAGAGCAAATCTCCGGCTTTAAGCAGCTGCCCTCAGAGAAGAGGAGTATGTGTAAGAGTTTACACCACTACACCAAAAAAACCTAACTCAGCTATGCGTAAAGTAGCACGTGTTAGATTAACGAATCAAAAAGAAGTCAATGCATATATACCTGGTGAAGGTCATAATCTTCAGGAACACTCAATCGTTATGGTTAGAGGCGGAAGAGTAAAAGATTTACCCGGTGTTAGATATCACGTTGTTAGAGGAACTTTAGATGCTGACGGTGTCGAAGGACGAAGACAAAGAAGATCAAAATATGGTGCCAAGAAACCAAAACAAGACAAAAAAAAATAACAGATAAATAAACAGCCATGAGAAAAGGTTCACAAAAAAAAAGATATATTCTTCCGGATCCAAAGTTTAATAATTCTTTGGTTACTAAATTTGTTAACAATTTAATGAAAAATGGTAAAAAAAATAAGTCATTTGAACTTTTTTACCATGCTCTTGATATAGTAAGCGAAAAAATTAAAGTCGAAGATAAAACACCTCTTGAAATTTGGCAAAAAGCCCTTGATAATGTTACTCCAACGGTAGAAGTTAAAAGCCGAAGAATCGGTGGTGCTACATTTCAGGTACCTATGGAAGTCAGACCTGAAAGGAAAGCTTCTTTGAGCATGAAAAATTTAATTTTATACGCAAGAAAAAGAAAAGGAAAAGCTATGGCTAACAGATTGGCAGAAGAAATTATCGCTGCTTATAACGAAGAAGGCGGAGCTTATAAAAGAAAAGAAGAAATTCACAGAATGGCTGAAGCTAATAAAGCTTTCGCTCATTTCAGAATGTAATTTAAAATATTTTTTATTCATCCACAAATCGCATCCATATCAATCCTATGGTCTTTGAGCTATGATTGAAACTTTAAAACATATAAGAAATATAGGTATAATGGCTCATATTGATGCCGGAAAAACTACGACTACAGAAAGAATTCTGTTTTATTCCGGGATTATTCACAAAATGGGCGAGGTACACGAAGGTGCCGCAACAATGGATTGGATGCGTCAAGAACAGGAACGTGGGATTACTATTACTTCTGCTGCTACAACAATTTACTGGATAACAAACTCCCAAAAATATCAGATTAACATTATTGATACTCCCGGACACGTTGATTTTACTGTCGAAGTAGAACGTTCTCTTAGGGTACTTGACGGTGCAGTTGCCGTTTTTTGTGCTGTAGCTGGTGTTCAACCTCAATCTGAAACTGTTTGGAGACAAGCAGACAAATATAAAGTTCCTAAAATTGCTTTTATCAATAAAATGGATAGAGCCGGTGCAGATTTTTTACGTGCTGTATCTGATATTGAACAAAAACTTAATGCAAATACTATTGTTTTACAAGTTCCTATTGGTGAAGAAGAAAATTTTAACGGCATTATCGACTTGATTGATTTTAAAGCAATATACTGGAAAGACGAATCGGAAGGAGCAGAATTTGTTATTAAAGAAGTACCATCTGAAAATATTGAAGAAGCAAAAAAATGGAGAGAAAAAATTTTCGAAAAAATCTCTGATTTCGATGAACAATTTATGGAAAAGTATCTTGAAAATGCTTCCGGTATTTCTAAACTGGAAATAATAGAAGCAATCAGAAAACAAACCATAAAAATGAAGATTGTTCCTGTTTTATGTGGTTCTTCACTTAAAAACAAAGGCGTACAACTACTTATTGATGCTGTTGCAAATTACCTCCCTTCTCCTTTAGACATTGAAGATGTTAAAGGTATTAATCCTGTTACAAAAAAAGAAGAAACTAGAAAAACTGATTTTAATGAAGCACTGTCTTGTCTGGTATTTAAAATTGCCAACAATCCATTCGTTGGAAGTTTAGCATATTTAAGAGTATATTCAGGTACTTTAAAATCAGGAGAATTGGTTTTTAATTCTCGTACCGGTAAAAATGAAAGAATTGCGAACATATACAAAATGCACGCAAATAAACAAACTCTTATAAATGAACTTAAAGCAGGAGATATTGGAGCTATTGTCGGATTTAAAGATATTAAAACCGGAGATACTCTAAGTGATAAAGCACATCAAATAGCTCTTGAAAATATTATTTTCCCTGAACCGGTTATCAGCGTTGCTATCGAAGCTAAAACTCAGGCTGATACCGAAAAATTAATCAGTTCTCTCAGAAAACTTGAAGATGAAGACCCAAGTTTGCACATTGAAATAAACGAAGAAACAGGACAAACTTTAATGAACGGAATGGGCGAACTACATCTTGAAATTTTAATAGAAAGACTAATTTCCGAATTTAAAATATCTTGCAATCAAGGCAAACCTCAGGTTACATACAGAGAAGCTATTACAAAAGAATATACTCATCAGGAAATATTCAAGCAACAATCAGGTGGTAAAGGTAAATTCGCAGATTTGACAATCAAAGTTTCTCCTTGCCAAGATAGTGAATACAAAGGTGTGAAGTTTATAAACAGCATCAAAGGTGGTGCTATACCTAAAGAATATATTTCTTCAATCGAAAAAGGACTTAACTCATCACTTTCAAACGGTCCTTTAGCAGGTTTTAAAATACTGAACATTACTGTTGAATTAATTGACGGAAGCACACATCCGGTAGATTCTGATGCATTGTCATTTGAAATAGCAGCAAGAAACGCTTTAATTAAAGCAGCTAAAAATGCAGAACCTGTTATTCTTGAACCTATTATGAAACTGGAAATTACAACTCCCGATGAATATTTCGGTGATATAGTTTCCGATTTGAATAAAAGAAGAGGCAATATTCTGAATTCGGATATAAGAAATAACTTTAGAATAGTAAATTCAAAGATACCTTTAGCTGAAACATTCGGCTATATAACCGATCTTAGAACAATGTCCTCAGGTCGTGCAAATTCATCAATGGAATTTTCTCATTTTCAGAGAGTTCCCGAAGATGTTCAACAAAAGATTATCGACACCATTACAGGTCGAATATATTTTATGTAATTAACAAGAAATAGAAAAACAATTAAATTAAAAGACTCTATGAACCAAAAGATCAGAATTAAATTAAAATCTTACGATCACAATTTGGTTGATAATTCGGCTCAAAAGATCGTTAAAACGGTTAAAAATACCGGTGCTTTTATCAGAGGACCAATTCCTTTGCCAACGCATAAACGTATTTTTACCGTCAATCGTTCGACATTCGTTAACAAAGAATCACGAGAACAGTTCCAATTATCAACTCACAAAAGAATAATCGACATTTACAATGCCTCAGCAAAAACAATTGATGCGCTGGGCAATATGGAACTGCCAAGCGGCGTTGATGTCGAAATAAAAATCTAATTATAATCACTAACAAATACTTGATAAAATGCCAGGTTTAATAGGAAAGAAAATAGGTATGACTTCTGTATTCGATGAAGAAGGAAGAAATATTCCCTGCACTGTTATCCAAGTTGGACCTTGTGTTGTAACACAGATAAAAACAAAAGAAAAGGATAAATACGATGCAGTACAAATTGCTTATGACGATAAAATGGTTAAAAGATCAAATAAAGCAGAAATTGGACACTTTAAAAAAGCAAATACCACTCCCAAAAGGAAAGTTGTCGAATTTAGAGGCAAACAAGAAAAACTTCAACTAGGTCAGGTACTAAATGTTGATTTTTTCAGCGATGATACATGGCTTGATATTACAGGTTTTTCAAAAGGAAAAGGTTTTCAGGGTGTTGTAAAAAGACACCGATTCGGTGGAGTCGGCGAAACAACGCACGGACAACACAACAGAAAAAGAGCACCCGGTTCTATCGGAGCTTCTTCTGACCCTTCAAGAGTTTTCAAAGGTATGAGGATGGCTGGTAGAACAGGAAATAATCAGGTTAAAGTTATTAACCTAAGAGTAGTTAAAATTATTCCGGAAGATAATATACTTCTAGTTAAAGGCGCTGTTCCGGGATATAAAGGTTCATATTTAATAATTGAAAAGTAATGGAAATCAAAGTACTAAATCAACAGGGACAGGAAACCGGTCGTTCTATTGAACTTAAAGACTCTATCTTTGCAATAGAACCTAACGACCATGCAATATATTTAGATGTGAAGCAATATCGAGCTAATGTACGTCAAGGTACTCATAAAGCAAAAGAAAGAAACGAAATTTCAGGTAGTACAAAAAAACTCAGACGTCAGAAAGGTGGAGGAGGTGCTAGAATTGGAGACATAAACAGTCCATTGTTAAGAGGTGGTGCAAGAGTTTTTGGTCCAAGACCTCGTTCGTATTCTCACAAATTAAATAAAAAAATCAAACAGTTAGCACGTCGTTCTGCTTTAACTTATAAAGTTCAAAATAATCAGTTGATAGTTGTAGAAGATTTTAATTTCGAGGCTCCTAAAACAAAACAAATGTTAGAAGTTCAATCAAATTTAAAAATTAATGGTAAAAAAAATCTATTCGTTTTTAAAAATAAAAATAATAACGTATATTTGTCGTCTCGAAATTTACAGTCTACAAGTGTTGTAACTGTCAATGAATTAAATACTTATAAGATTTTAGAAGCTCAAAATTTAGTGCTTTCTGAAAGTTCTGTAGAATTTATCAATACAATTCTAGTGTAAAAACAAAAATAAAGACATTATTTTTTAGTGTCTGTTTAATGAAATAAAAATTATTAGAAAATGGACGTCTTAATTAAACCAATTAATACTGAAAAAGTTACGGATCTTGAAAAATTGAATCAATATGTTTTTATTGTTCATAAAAACGCTAACAAAATTCAAATTAAAAATGCTGTGGAAAAAGCATACAACGTAAAAGTAATTAGCGTAAATACCGTATATTACTCAGGAAAAAAAATTGAACGTTATACAAAAGCCGGATTTAGAAGAGGTAAAAAAACATCATTTAAAAAAGCTTATGTAACTCTTGCAGATGGCGATAAAATAGATATTTTCAACAACTAATTTTGAAAAAGAAAAACAATGGCAGTCAAAAATATTAAACCGACAACTCCGGGACAAAGAGGTAAAATAGCACCGGTATTCGATAATATCACAACAAATATTCCCGAAAAATCATTAACTTTCGGTATATGTAAAACCGGTGGAAGAAATAATTATGGTCGTAGAAGTTCCAGATATATTGGTGGCGGACACAAAAAAAGATTCAGAATTATTGACTTTTTACGAAACAAAAACGGTATTCCGGGAATAGTTAAAACTATCGAATACGACCCGAACAGAAGTGCAAGAATTGCATTAATTTTCTACAAAGATGGTGAAAAAAGATATGTGATTGCACCAAAAGGTATGGAAGTAGGACAGGAAATTATTTCCGGTAAAGATGCACCTATTGAAATAGGCAACACTCTACCTTTGTCAGAAATTCCTCTTGGAACACTTATACACAATATAGAATTAACTCCGGGAAGAGGTGCTATGATTGCAAGAAGTGCAGGTACTTATGCCCAGTTGGTTGTACGTGAAGGGAAATATGCTGTTATTAAATTACCTTCCGGCGAAACCAGAAAAATTTTAATTACTTGTAATGCTACAATCGGTTCGGTATCTAATCTTGACCACAAACTTGTAAAACACGGTAAGGCAGGTAGAAAACGTTGGCTTGGCAGACGACCAAGAACAAGAGGAGTTGCAATGAACCCTGTGGATCACCCAATGGGCGGTGGCGAAGGTAAAGCATCAGGCGGACACCCACGTTCAAGAAAAGGTTTGTACGCAAAAGGACAACCTTCAAGAAAACCGAAGAAAAATTCTGACAAGTTCATCATTGAACGAAGAAAAGCTAAAAGAAAATAATTAACTTTCTAAAAAAATTAAAATGAGTCGCTCACTTAAAAAAGGACCTTTTGTTGAATATAAGCTCGAAAAAAGAATTAACGAGATGAATCAATCAGGAAAGAAGCAAACCATTAAAAGTTGGTCAAGAGCTTCTATGATTACTCCTGACTTTGTAGGTCACACAATTGCAGTGCACAACGGAAACAGATTTATTCCTGTGTATGTAACAGAAAATATGGTTGGACATAAATTAGGCGAATTTGCAGCAACCAGAACTTTCCGTGGACACGCTGACAAGAAAAAGAAAAAGTAAGTTAAATAAAGCGGTATAGCATAAAATATATCAAAATGGGAAAAAGAAAAAAACAAAGTGCTCTTAAGTTAAAAGAGCAACGTAGCCAACAAAACTACGCAATATTAAGAAACAGTCCTGTTTCTCCTAGAAAAATGAGACTTGTGGCAGATATTATCCGTGGCAAAGATGTTGAAGCAGCTCTTAACATACTAACTTATACCCATAAAGATGCGGCTGTAAGGATAAAAAAATTATTGCTTTCTGCAATATCAAACTGGGAACAAAAAAATGATAACTCAGAACTTTCTGTCTCTGATTTGTATATAAAAACTGTTGCCGTTGATCAATCCAGAACTTTGAAAAGAATAAGTCCTAGTGCACAGGGTAGAGCATTCAGAATTCGTAAACGTTCTAACCACGTTACAATTAATCTTGATACTAAAAAAATTGAAGAACAACAACAAAATTAACATAACAGAATGGGACAAAAGGTAAATCCAATTAGTAACAGACTCGGCTATATAAGAGGTTGGGATTCCAACTGGTTTGGTGGTAAAAACTACGCCGATAATATTGTCGAAGATAACAAAATTCGAAAATACTTAAATATTCGTCTTGCAAAAGCTAATATTTCCAGAATTATTATCGAAAGAACCGTTAAACTTATCACTGTTACTATTAACACAGCACGCCCCGGAATTATTATCGGTAAAGGCGGAAAAGAAGTTGATAAACTGAAAGAAGAGCTTAAAAAAATTACAAGTGATAAAGAAGTTCAGGTTAATATTCTTGAAGTTAAACGTCCTGAATTAGACGCTTTAATAGTTGGAAATACAATAGCCAGACAAATTGAAGGTCGTATTGCTTATCGTAGAGCTATCAAAAATGCGATTTCTTCTACTTTAAGAATGGGCGCTCTTGGTATTAAAGTACAGGCTGCCGGAAGACTTAACGGCGTAGAAATGGCTCGTACTGAAACTTACAAAGAAGGAAGAACACCATTACATACTTTCAGAGCAAATATCGACTTTGCAAATGTCGAAGCTAACACAAAAGTTGGAAAAATCGGTATCAAAATCTGGATTTTCAAAGGTGAAGTTTACGGTCGTCCCGACTTATCGCCTGATGTTAACAAAAAAATTCAACAAAAGAAAACAACCAGAAGAAAAAAACGTAATTAATAATTTTCTAATTATACGAAGATGTTACAACCAAAAAAATTAAAATACAGAAAGCCGCAGAAAGGGAAAATGAAAGGGAATGCGAATCGAGGTCATCAATTGGCTTTTGGTGATTTTGGTCTGAAAACCTTAGAAGAAGCATGGATTTCTGCTCGTCAAATTGAAGCGGCTCGTCAGGCTCTTACCAGATATATGAAACGTCAAGGTAAAACTTGGATTAGAATATTCCCTGATAAACCTATTACCAAAAAACCAGCCGAAGTCCGTATGGGAAAAGGTAAAGGTGACATTTTTCAATATGTTGCAAGAGTTAATCCCGGAAGAGTTATGTTCGAAATTGAAGGTGTTTCATTAGAAATTGCAAAAGAAGCTCTTATGCTTGCAGCTCAAAAATTACCGGTAAGTACCAGTTTTATTGTACGCCGCGATTATGTTGAATAAATTATTAAATCAATAAATAGATGAAAAATACTGAAATAAGAGAATTACCAACAAAAGAGCTTGTAGAAATGATTGAAGAACAAAAATCTAAAATGTACAATCTCAGAGCAACACACGCTATCAGTAAAATTGAACAAACTCACTTACTGAAATCGACAAAAAGATTAATTGCACGATTGAAAACAGAACTTACAAAAAGACAAGCTCACGATCAACTTCAAAACAGTTAATAAAAATGGAAACAAAAAGAAATTTACGTAAACAACGTATCGGCATTGTAGTTGGTACAAGTATGAATAAAACCGTAAAAGTTGAAGTTACAACTAAAATGAAACACGAAAAATACGGAAAATTTATTATGCGCAAAAAAAGATATCTTGCTCATGATGAAGAAAATACTTGCAACGAAGGCGATACAGTTAGAATTATGGAAACACGCCCTTTAAGCAAACTTAAAAGATGGCGATTAGTAGAAATCATTGAAAGAGCTAAATAATTATGATACAAAAAGAATCAAGATTAATGGTTGCAGACAACTCCGGTGCAAAAGAAGTTCTATGTATTGGAATTTTAGGAGGTACTAAAAAAAGATACGCTTCTGTCGGAGATCTTATTGTCGTTACAGTTAAAAGCGCTGCTCCAAACGGAGAAGCCAAAAAAAGTATGGTAACAAGAGCGGTTGTTGTCAGAACTAAAAAAGAAATCCGTCGTACTGATGGTTCTTATATTCGTTTTGATGATAATGCTTGCGTATTATTAAATAATACCGGTGAAATCAGAGGTACTCGTATTTTTGGTCCTATTCCAAGAGAAATGAGAAAAGGATATATGAAAATAGTATCTTTGGCTGCCGAAGTAATATAATTTTAAAACAGCTTAAAAAGATATGACAAAGCTCAAAATCAAAAAAGGAGATATTGTTTTCGTCAGAAGCGGAAACGACAAAGATAAAAGAGGAAGAGTTCTGAGAGTATTCCCCGATAAAAATCTTGCTATTGTTGAAGGTATTAACATTGTACATAAACACAAAAAATCAAGAAAAAAAGAAGGCGAATCTAACATCGAAAAATCAGAAGCTCCGATTCACATCTGCAAATTGCAAGTTATTTGTCCTGAAACTGATAAACCTACTAGAGTAGGAAAACGTTTGAACAAGGACGGAAAATTAGTAAGATATTCAAAAAAATCACCTAATAAAGTGGAGATTAAGTAATGAAAGGTTATATCCCAAACTACAAGAAAAAATATGTAGAAGTTGTGCGACCTGCATTAAAAGAAAAACGCAACTATAAGTCTATAATGCAAGTACCACGTATCGAAAAAATTATTGTCAACCAAGGACTTGGTGTTGCTCTTAATGACAAAAAATTTATTGACAAAGGTTTAGACGAATTATCTTCAATTACCGGACAAAAAGCTATTGCTACTGTCTCTAAAAGAGATATTTCTAACTTTAAACTTAGAAAAGGCAGAGAAATTGGTGCTAAAGTTACCCTGAGAGGAAAAATTATGTACGAATTCCTCGAAAGATTGATTTCTTCTGCAATACCTCGTATCAAGGACTTTAATGGTCTGAGAACCAAACTTGACGGTTATGGAAACTATACATTAGGTATAGAAGAACAAATCATTTTCCCTGAAATTGAAATTGAAAAAGTTCTTAAAATATCAGGTATGAACATAACCATAGTAACAAATACAAATTCAGACGAAGAAGCTTTCGCTCTTTTAAAAGAATTTGGGTTTCCATTCAAGAAAAATTAACAGGCGTAAAATATAAATTATGGCAAAAGAATCAATGAAAGCCAGAGAAGTCAAAAGACTAAGGCTTATAAACAAATATGCAGAAAAAAGATTAGAACTCAAAAAAAGAGTTAAAGAAGGTGATAATGAAGCTATGATTGCACTTCAAAAATTACCTAGAAATTCTTCTTACATAAGAACAAGAAATCGTTGCAAACTTTCGGGACGTCCACGTGGATATATGCGTCAATTTGGAATCAGCAGAATTAATTTTCGCGAAATGGCTTCAAATGGATTAATACCCGGAATTAAAAAAGCAAGTTGGTAAATATAAATATAATTAAAAAAAATAGAATATGTACACAGATCCAATTGCTGACTACCTTACTCGTCTAAGAAACGCTATAAAAGCAGGACACAAAGTTGTTGAAATACCTGCTTCGAAAATGAAACAAAGAATAACCGAAATTCTTTTTGACAAAGGGTATATTTTGAGCTACAAATTTATTGATTCAAAACCTCAGGGTTCTATCAAAATTGCTCTTAAATACCATCCGGTTACAAAAAATCCCGCTATCACTTATTTAAGCAGAATCAGCCGACCGGGTCTAAGAAAATACGTTAATAGTGAAGAAATTCCACGCGTTCTTAACGGTCTTGGTATAGCTATTATCTCTACTTCCAAAGGAGTTATGTCCGATAAAGAAGCAAGAGCAGAAAAAATTGGTGGCGAAGTAATTTGCTACGTTTATTAATCTTTAAAGGAATAAAACAATGTCAAGAATAGGAAAATTACCCATAAATATTCCGCAAGGTGTTGATATTAAAATTCAAGACAACAAAATTACTGTTAAGGGGGAATTAGGACAACTTAGTCAAAAACTGCACCCTGATTTAATCATCGAAAATGAGAATAATCAGCTAGTCCTGAAACGCCCAACTGACAGTAAAGAACACAGGTCAATGCACGGATTATACAGATCATTAATCAATAATATGATTGTTGGCGTATCCGAAGGATTCAAAATAGTTCTTGAAATGGTTGGTGTTGGCTACAAAGCCAATGTTAATGGTCAGGTATTGGAAATGTCATTAGGCTTTTCTCACGACCTGTTTTTCGAACTACCTCCAGAAGTTAAAGTAGAAGCAGCTCAAGAAAAAAGAGCAAACCCGATTGTTACTCTTACATCTTTTGATAAACAACTTTTGGGACAGGTTGTGGCTAAGATCAGATCTTACAGATTACCTGAACCATACAAAGGAAAAGGTATCAAATTTCAAAACGAAGTTATTCGTCGTAAACAAGGTAAAACAGCTGCTAAATAATAATTTTACTAATTTTTTAAATTTAGAAAAATGGCACTCGATAAAAGAACTCGTAGAATTAAAGTCAAAGCAAGAATCCGAAAAAATATCAGCGGAACAACAGAAAAACCCCGCGTATCTGTTTTTAGAAGCAACAAACATATTTACGCTCAGGTTATTGATGATATAAGTAAAAAGACATTACTATCAGCTTGTACAAAAAATAAAGAAATAGCTGAAAAACTTCAAGGTCTTAACAAAACTCAGCAAGCCGAGTTGGTTGGAAAATCTTTAGCTCAAAAAGCTTTGAACACAAACATTAAAAATGTTGTGTTTGACCGTAGCGGTTACAAATACCACGGAAGAGTTAAAGCATTGGCAGAAGGTGCAAGAAAAGGCGGCTTAATTTTTTAATCTTTAAATATTACAATTAAACAATATGGCAAATAATATTCGCAGAGTTAAAGTTAGCGATATCGACCTTAAAGAAAGGGTAGTAGATATTAGAAGAGTAACTAAAGTTACTAAAGGTGGACGTACTTTCAGTTTTTCTGCAATTGTAGTTGTCGGCAACGAAAAAGATATAGTTGGTTTTGGACAAGGTAAAGCAGGTGAAGTGAATACAGCTATCTCGAAAGCGGTTGAACAAGCTAAGAAAAACTTAATAAAAGTTATTGTTCACAAAGGAACAATTCCTCATGAACAAGAAGCCAGATTTTGCGGTGCTCACGTAGTTATTAGACCTGCATCAGGCGGTACTGGTGTTAAAGCTGGGAACGCAATGCGTGCCGTACTTGAAAGTGCTGGAATAACTGACGTACTTGCAAGTTCAAAGGCATCTTCAAATCCTCACAATGTTGTTAAAGCAACTTTTAAGGCATTGACGCTCTTAAGAGACGTTCGCTCAATTGCTCAACAAAGAGGTATTTCTATCGAAAAAGTTTTTAACGGATAAGAATTTAACTATGGATAAAGTTAAAATTACATTAGTAAAAAGCATTATAGGTGCTACTAAAAGACAAAAAAGAACTGTCGAAGCACTTGGCTTGAAAAAATTAAATTCTTGTGTTGAACAGCAAAATACACCTGTTATTAATGGCATGGTAAAAAAAGTTCAACATTTAGTTAAAGTAGAAAAAATCGGTTAATTTAAATTAATTGAAAATACTCCTTTTAAAAAGTAGTATAGTATTAAAAAGTAAAATTTAGAACAATGGATTTAAGTAATTTAAAACCTGCTAAAGGTTCAAGAAAACCAAGAAAAAGAATTGCTCGTGGCGAAGGAAGCGGTCACGGAGGAACTTCTACAAGAGGACACAAAGGAGCAAAATCACGCTCAGGTTACAGCAAAAAAATTGGGTTTGAAGGTGGACAAATGCCTCTTATCAGAAGAGCTCCTAAATTTGGTTTCAAAAATAAAAACAGAGTTGAATTTAAAGCTATTAATATTTCAACTATCGAAAAAATTGCAGTCGAAAATAATTTGTCTGAAATAGATTTTATTGTTTTGAAATCAAAAGGGGTAGTCTCTAAAAACGATAAAGTGAAAATACTTGGGAAAGGTCAACTAACTAAAAAAGTAGTTGTTAAAGCTCACTCTTTTTCCAAAACCGCAATCGAAGCTATTGAAAAAAATGGCGGTCAAGCAATAATTGTTGAAAAGTAAAAAATACTAAAATTCAGATGAAACGATTTATCGAAATTATTAAAACGATATATAAAATTGAAGACCTGAGAAATAAAATTCTTATTACCTTAGGTTTTATTTTGGTTTACCGTTTCGGTGCACATGTTGTGCTTCCGGGACTTGACCCAATGCAGTTAGAAAATCTTCAGCAACAATCAAGCACCGGTCTTATGTCTTTATTAAATATGTTCTCCGGTGGGGCGTTTGCCAATGCTTCAATTTTTGCTCTGGGAATCATGCCATATATTTCTGCTTCTATTGTAGTTCAACTGCTTGGAATGGCTGTACCTTATTTCCAAAAACTACAGAAAGAAGGCGAAAGCGGAAGAAAGAAAATGAATCAGATTACAAGATATTTAACTATTCTTATTTTGATTTTCCAAGCTCCGGCTTATTTAGCAAATTTACATTATCAATTACCTCCGTCTGCATTTGTTATATCAGGTTTCTGGGGGTTTAACCTGCCTTCCGTAATTATTCTTACTGCCGGTACTATTTTTGTAATGTGGCTCGGCGAAAAAATTACTGATAAAGGTATCGGAAACGGTATATCATTACTTATAATGATAGGTATCATCGCCAGACTTCCTTCTGCTTTATTCTATGAATTTGGTGCCAGACTGGAAGCTCAAGGTGGCGGACTTGTTGCATTTTTAGTTGAAATGGTGATTTTATTTATTGTCTTCGTCTTTGCTATTGCTTTAATTCAGGCTGTTAGAAAAGTTCCTGTTCAATATGCTAAAAGAATTATTGGAAATAAACAATACGGTGGTGTCCGTCAGTATTTACCCTTAAAGTTGAATGCTGCCGGTGTTATGCCTATTATCTTTGCACAGGCTTTAATGTTTATTCCTTTAATGTTGGCTGGTTTTAAATCTGATGCATTATCTGGTATAGGTGCTGCTTTTTCTGATATTACAGGATTTTGGTATAACTTTGTTTATGCCATAATGATAATTTTATTTACTTATTTTTATACTGCAGTAATTATCAACCCAACTCAAATGGCAGAGGAATTAAGAAAAAACGGTGGCTTTATTCCGGGAATCAAACCCGGCAAAAAAACCGTAGAACATTTAGACTCTATTATGTCTAAAATTACTCTTCCCGGCTCTATATTTTTGGCTATTATTGCCATTATGCCGGCTTTCGCAATGATAGCAGGAGTTAATAGAGATTTCGCCTATTTTTATGGTGGTACTTCTTTACTGATTCTTGTAGGGGTTGTGCTTGATACTTTACAACAAATCGAAAGCCACATGCTTATGAGACACTATGATGGTCTTATGAAAGGTGGTAAATTGACAGGTAGAAGCGGTTCTGCTGCTTTATAGAATATGATTGTTTTAAAATCTGACAAAGAAATCGAACTCATTCGAAAAAGTAATATTCTTCTCGGAAAAGCTCATGGCGAAGTTGCCAGAAACATTGCTCCGGGAGTAAAAACTATTGTTCTTGATAAAATTGCGGAAGAATTTATTAGAGATAACGGAGGTATTCCTGCTTTTCTTAATTACAGAGGTTTTCCGAACACTTTATGTGTCTCCGTAAATGATACTGTTGTTCACGGAATTCCTTCTAATTATGAGATTAAAGAAGGCGATATAGTTTCTGTTGATTGCGGAACTATACTTGATGGATATTATGGCGATTCTGCATTTACTTATGCTGTTGGTGAAGTAGATGAAAATACAAAAAGACTGATGAAAACAACTTTGGTCTCTCTGTATAAAGGCATTGAAGCAGCAAAAATTGATAACAGGCTGGGGGATATTGGCTTTGCTGTTCAAAGTTATGCCGAAGAAAATGGTTGCTCTGTCGTCAGAGAGATGACAGGTCACGGAATTGGACGTAAATTACACGAAGACCCTTCGGTTCCAAACTACGGCAGAAGAGGAAACGGTAAAAAGTTAAAACACGGAATGACTATTGCCATTGAGCCAATGATAAATTTAGGCAGTTATAACATTTTTTTCGAAAAAGACGGTTGGACAACCAAAACATCTGATGGTTCGTTATCTGCTCATTATGAGCTTTCTATTGCTATAAAAGATAAAGGCACAGATATTTTATCAACATTTGAATACATTTACGAAGCAATTGATAAGAACAAAAATATAAACGCACCAAGATTATAAATATGTCAAAACAACAATCAATTCAAAAAGACGGAGTTGTGGTTGAAGCACTTGCTAATGCCAGATTTCGTGTAGAACTTGAAAACGGTCGGGTAATTCTTGCTCACTTAGCCGGAAGAATGAGATTGCATTATATCAGAATTTTGCCCGGAGATAAAGTAACTGTCGAATTATCCCCATACGACTTGGATAAAGGAAGAATTATTTTTAGACATAAATAATTTTTTGATATTTAAAAGAAAAAATATACTTTTGCAGACTTTAATTTTTTAATTACAATAAACACAGAAAATAATGAAAGTAAGAGCATCAATCAAAAAGAGAAGCCCGGAATGTAAAATCGTTAAACGTAAAGGGCGTTTATATGTTATTAACAAAAAAAATCCGAAATTTAAACAAAGACAAGGATAATAAATTAAAATTATACAAATTATGGCACGTATAGTAGGTATAGATTTACCCAAAAATAAGCGAGGCGAAATCGGTCTGACTTATATATTTGGAATCGGAAGAACAACCGCAAAAAAAATATTGGAAAAAGCCGGTGTTGATATGTCAATAAAAGTTAAAGATTGGACTGACGAACAAGTATCTGAAATTCGCAGAATTATTATTGAAGAATATACAGTAGAAGGAGCTTTACGTACAGAGATTACAATGAACATAAAACGCCTTGGTGATATTGGTTCATACAGAGGTATAAGACACAGAGTTGGTTTGCCTGTCAGAGGTCAAAGAACCAGTACAAATGCTAGAACTCGTAAAGGTCGTAAAAGAACTGTCGCTAACAAAAAGAAAGCACCTAAAAAATAATCTTTACACATTTAACTGAATAAAAAGAAAATAAACAGGAAATGGCAAAAAATACAAAAGTTACTAAAAAAAGAAGAAAAGTTGTCGTTGAAGCATTAGGTGAGGCTCATATCCACTCATCTTTCAATAACATCATTATCACCTTGACCAACGGACAAGGACAAACAATAAGTTGGTCTTCTGCAGGTCGTAAAGGATTCAGAGGTTCCAAAAAGAACACTCCTTACGCCGCTCAAGTTGCAGCAACTGATGCCGGACAAGAAGCTTTTAATCTTGGATTGAGAAGAGTTAAAGTTTTCGTTAAAGGCCCCGGAAACGGTAGAGAAGCTGCTATTCGTTCTATCGCTTCGGTTGGTATCGAAGTTAATGAAATAGTTGATGTTACGCCAATACCTCATAATGGCTGTAGACCTCCTAAAAGAAGAAGAGTTTAATTTTATTAAAATATAATATAATGGCTAGATATACAGGACCACAAACTAAAATTTCGAGACGATTCGGAGAACCTCTATACGGACCGGATAAGTATTTAGAAAGAAAAAATTTCCCTCCCGGAATTCACGGTAAACTGAAAAAAAGAAAAAAATTATCTGTGTATGGTACACAGCTTAATGAAAAACAAAAAGCTAAATACATTTACGGTGTGCTTGAAAGACAATTCAGAAAAACTTTCGTCAAAGCCGCAAATACAAAAGGCGTTACCGGTGAAGTTTTACTTCAGTTATTGGAAAGTAGATTAGATAACGTCGTTTATCGTATGGGAATTGCACCTTCAAGAAGAGCTGCAAGACAATTGGTTGGACATAAACATATTCTCGTTAACGGCGAAATTTGTAATATACCTTCTTTTGAAATCAAAGAAGGAGACATCATAAGTATTCGTCAAAAATCAAAATCTCTTGAAGTTATTGCTGACTCTATATCAAGAGGCAAAGCAACAAAATATTCTTGGATTGAATGGGATAACAATTTAATGACTGGTAAATTTTTAAACAGACCGGCAAAAGAAGAAATTCCGGAAAATATTAACGTACAACTTATTGTTGAACTTTATTCTAAATAAACAATTCTGTTGTTTTACTGCAACAGTTTTTATTATACAAAAAACAAATAAGATATATGGCAATTTTAGACTTCCAAAAACCCGATAAAGTTATACAACTCCAAGCCGATGTTTTTTTCGGTAAATTCGAATTTAGTCCATTAGAACCCGGATTTGGAATGACTATTGGTAATGCTATTCGTCGAATTTTATTATCTTCGCTCGAAGGCTATGCTATTACCAGAATCAAAATCGACGGGATTGACCACGAATTCAGTACTATTACAGGCGTTGTTCAAGACCTTACAGAAATTGTTCTCAATCTTAAACAAATAAGATTCCGTAAAAGAACTGCTGATGATGAACTTGAAGGGGAAAAGGTTTTTGTTACTGTGTCGGGGCAAGAAGAATTGAAAGCCGGATATTTAGATAACTTTTTATCAAACTTTGAAGTTATTAACAAAGATCTTTTAATCTGTAATATCGAACCTTTTGTTAAATTACAACTTGAAATTGACGTCGAAAAAGGTAGAGGTTATGTGCAGGCTGAAGAAAACGAAGTTGATGAAATGTCCTTTGGCGTTATTCCGATTGATTCTATCTTTACTCCGATTACTAATGTAATGTTCAAAGTTGATAATTTTCGTGTTGGCAGAAAAACAGACTATGAAAAATTAATAATTGAAATTCAAACTGACGGTTCTATTCATCCTAAAGATGCCTTAAAAGAAGCCGCCAAAATTTTAATTTATCATTTTATGCTGTTTTCTGACGAAAAAATAACTATTGAAACCGAAGAAAAGAAAAAAACTCAGGAATTTGACGAAGAATTTTTACGTATTCGCCAACTTTTGAAGAAAAAATTAGTTGATTTAGATCTTTCTGTCAGAGCTTTGAATTGTTTGAAGAGTGCTGATGTTCATACCGTTGGAGATTTGGTTACTTTTCACAAAGAAGATTTGCTGAAATTCAGAAACTTTGGTAAAAAATCATTATCCGAACTTGAATTGTTGCTTGAAACTCTAAATCTAGAATTTGGAATGGAAACAAACAAGTATAATTTAGATGAAGACGAATAGTTTTCGAACTTTGTATTTATTTTTAAACACCTAACAAAAAAATAAGATGAGACATAATAATAAGACAAATGCTTTAGGAAGAACTGCCTCACATAGAAAGGCAATGATATCAAATATGGCAAATTCTCTTGTAAAACACAAAAGAATTAAAACAACAGTTGCCAAAGCAAGAGTTTTACGCCGTTTTATCGAACCTATTATTACAAAAGCAAAAAACGACACTACACACAGCCGTAGATTAGCTTTCAAATATTTTCAAGATAAAGTAGCTGTTACTGAACTTTTCAGAATTGTAATGCCTAAGGTTGGGCAAAGAGAAGGAGGTTATACCAGAATTTTAAAAACAGGTCACAGAATTGGTGATAATGCCGAAATGTGTATAATCGAACTTGTTGATTTTAACATTACTTATAATTTGAAAGATGGTAAAAAAACAGCTTCTAAACGTCGTTCAAGAAGAGGTACAGGTACTAAAAAAGCTGAAACTGAAACTGTAGTTGTTGATAACAATATTGAAGAAGTTAAGAAAAATGTTGAACAAACTTCTGAAATAGTTGAAGAAACAAAAGAAGAAGTTAAAAATGATATTGAAGAAACAAAAGAAGAAACAAAAGAATAATTTTTCATTCATACAAAAATAGAATGAGTTTTCATAGTTGTTTATTAAGCCCCTTTTCGGGGCTTTTCTATTTTTATTAGCTATGTCTATTGGTTTCTTTGCTTCTTTAAAACGGAACTTACTTTTAAAAAGCGTGGATTTACAGGGCTTTGCTGCTGAT
>DYKL01000265.1 GCA_020722645.1 Acetofilamentum sp.
ATTATACCAAACATTAAAATTTGTTACCAACATTCTTTAATAAAAGAGCCATTTTAATCAATAATTCGTTAATTTTTCAATTAGTGTCATCCTGAGTGATAACGAAGGAAGCAAATTATTGATTTTCAATCAACTACTAATTTGTTACACGTACAAAATCAATTTGCTGAATATTAACGAATTACTTCAAAATATACCGAACTATTGTTTAATAATCGCATAATAATAAATTTTATTTTTTTTGCAAATATAAAAATTATTTTTGATATTATGTTAGCGGTTTGGTATAAGATTAGATACAATCATGAATTATTTCCCAGATAAGAGAACAAATGCTTTAGCTGAAAATTTTAACTCAAAAATTAAAGCTTTATGGCTACTTTCAGAGGTGTTAGAGATATTAGTTTCTTCTTGTTTAGAGTTGCTAATATTTTTTCTTAATCCCCCCTATATTTTGGATTGAGCCGCTT
Organism: Acetofilamentum sp.; assembly: GCA_020722645.1. Taxonomy (GTDB): domain Bacteria; phylum Bacteroidota; class Bacteroidia; order Bacteroidales; family JAFGUD01; genus JAFGUD01. The sequence continues at coordinate 471 of DYKL01000265.1, forward strand.
TTACATTAATGTGATGATAAAATCACATTGTAGAATTAATTGCACTTTGTTAATGTAATATTTACAATCAACTTTCAGTTCAAGCAAGATATTTCAAATATGACTGTTTGAGTGAAAAAGCAATACAGAATTTCCCGCAAAAGACAATTTATCTTTGGAATCTATCCTCTTTTAAATAATTCTTACAATAACTCACTCTGTCTATGACAATAGTAATTACAAATACAAAAAAGCTAAACGAGTCAATTTAAAATTTTAAAAGCGGTTCATATAACTTTACAAACTTTCAACTTTATGAGCTTTATAGACTAAACTCATCATTTTTTCCCGAATTTTTCAGACACCCCTCTCAACATAACTTCTGTAAGTTTTTTAATGTCATAAACATTTTTCAAACCCCAGTCTTTTTGAGCAACAGTGTCATCTATACTTGCTGGCCACGAATCGGCAATTGCCTGCCTGAAATCAGGTTTGTATGATATTTTGAATTCGGGTAAGTGAATTTTAATTTCTTCGTATATTTCTTTTGGACTAAAACTTATACCGCCAACATTATAGCTCGATTGAATAGATAATTTAGATTTGTCGGTTTGCATTAATGTTACTGTTGCTTTAATTGCATCGTCCATAAACTGCATAGGAAGGTATGAATTTTCAGACAGGAAACATTCATAAGAACCGTTTTTTATAGCTTCGTAAAATATTTCTACAGCGTAATCAGTAGTTCCCCCACCTGGCTCGGTTTTGTAACTTATTAATCCCGGGTATCTTATACTTCTAATGTCTAATCCATACTTCTGATTGTAATATTCAATCCATCTTTCACCGGCTAATTTGCTGATTCCATAGACCGTATTAGGCTCTGTAACAGTCAATTGAGGTGTTTTTTGACGAGGTGTTGTCGGTCCGAAAACTGCAATTGAACTGGGCCAAAAAATTTTATTTATTTCAGGAACCTCTTTTGCCAAATCAAGGATATTCATCAAACTTTCCATATTAATATGCCAAGCCTGAATTGGAATTTTTTCTGCATTCCCTGAAAGAACAGCCGCAAGATGATAAATTTGAGTTATTTTATGTCTTATGACGTAATGAACCAATCTTTTTGTGTCCAAAACATCAAGAACCGCCCAGGGACCTTGTTTTTTCATATCTTCGTAGGGTTCTTTGATATCGGTAGCAAAAACATTTTCATTGCCATAGATATTTCGCAATTCAACAACAAGTTCACTGCCGATTTGTCCAAAAGCACCAATTATCATTATTTTTTCCATACAAAAATATTATAAATTATTATTATTATTTTTTTTCATTTACAATTTCTCCCATATTATAAGTTATTGTGCTGATTTTTTTTCCTTCTTCGTCATAAAGGACCCATTTACCGTGAGGCAGATTCTGTTTATATTCGCCCTGATACATTTTTTTATTACTTTTGTAATATTCAACAAATTTGCCGTCTTTCATATTATTAAAATAATTTTCTTCGAGCCATACTTTACCGTTTTCAAAATATGATACCCATTTGCCGTGTTTTTGATTGCTTGGATTAAATGTTCCTTCCGTCATAATAATTCCGGTCGGGTAATATCTTATTTCTTTTTCAACATATTCTTTGTTTCCGTAAAGTTTATAAAACTGTTCCAATTTAGGGATACTGTCAAAATAATACATCACTACTTCCTTTTTTGTGTATTCACTGCAAGAAAAAGTGAAAGAAAGCATTAAAATGAAAAAAGCCGGAATAATATAAAAATATTTTTTTGTCATTTCTTTTTTGAGAATTTATTGATTATAAAAATTGAAAAATAAACGCACACAATTCCAACGATAGCACCAAACATAAGGTCTATCAAAAAATGCTGCATTAAATACATTCTTGAATATGCAACGAGCAAAGCTAAAATGAAAAAAAGAATTTGCCAAATTTTATTTTTGGTTTTCGGCAAAGAAGCTGCTAATAAGAACAGAGTAAATGCAGTAGCTGTATGACCGGACGGAAATGAACCGTAATAATGAATTTTTACACCTTCAACAAAATGAAACAGATAGTCGGTATGGAAAATGTACTGAAAATAAGAAACAGGTCTTTCGGCAAAAATCAAAAATTTTAATAACGATACAATCCCAAGCATTAAGAGTGATGAAAGCAATACAATTAATGCATCTTTCCTCGAAAAAAATATCAAAAGCAGAAACAATAAACCCAAAAAATATCCTGTTCCCAGATAAGTAATATTTTTGAAAAAAAAATCGGCGAATGTTGAATGATGTTTATTTATAAAAATCTGAATTTCGGGTTTAGTGAAAAATAGTAATAGAATAATTCCGATAAGCTCAAAAATCACAGAAAAAATGAAGAAGTATTTTGAATATTTTACCTGCATTAATTTAAAAAGTCAAATCAGAAAAAGAGACTGTCAAAATATTTTTGCGTAACAGCCTCTTTTTCAAATGTTTATTTTATAATAATTTTTCCGCTTTTAATTTTTTTGTTGTCTTTAACTTTAACGATGTAAACACCTTTTTCAAGAGAACTTAGGTCAATCGTAAAAAATTCTGTGTTAATATTATGTTCAGAATACACTAATTTACCGTCAATTGAAAAAATTTCAATGTCTTTGCCAAATGTATCGGTAATTGTAAAAATACCGTTTGTCGGGTTAGGGAATATTAAAACATTGTTATTGAAATCGCATTCAGGTATTTCAGCAAAACCATCATTTCTGTAAAAAACCATTCTACCGTAATAATCACCGACAATCAAATCAAGGTCGCTGTCATCATCTAAATCAGCAAAAGCAGGTCGGGCGTCATAACCTACTTTTATTGGTTCACCATTTGAGAGTAAGAAACCATTTTGTGTAAATTCATCAGAACCATTGTTAATGAATAAATTAAGGTAGCCGTCATCATCACCAATGACAATATCAATATCAGCATCCTGGTCAATGTCAATAAAACAAGGAGCCGCGTATCTAATTTCAATCACTCCCTCTAAACTTGTCAAAAAACCATTTGCAGATAAATTTCCTAATTCATTAATATCGTAATTATAAATCTGAACATTTTCCGAGCCGATGTATAAATGTCTTTCAGTACCTAATTCAACAAATGCAGGGTACGGAAAATATGAGACATCAATCACAGAACCATCTGCTCTCAGAGAATCTATGAAAGTAAAATCAAAATCCACATCAATAGCATATTGCAAAACATTTCCCGAAATATTTGCAACAAAAAAATCATCAACGTTATCATTGTTTATATCAAAAAAAGTTGGAACAAGCCCACTTGTAAGAAGCTGACCATCAGCATTTAAGGTGTCAACAAAGCCAAAGTCAAAATTATTATTTTGTTCATAAATATACACATTTCCAGAATAATCTCCTACGTACAACTCCATATCTCCGTTGTTATCAATATCATAAAAAGTCGGAGCAGGCTTATAACTGAAAATTTTTGGTGGATTTATAACTTCAATAAGTCCCTCATCAACAAATTTATTTTCACCATTGTTTGAATAAAAATACAGATAACCATAATATTCGCCAAAAATCAAATCAATATCCCCATCATCATCATAATCAGCAAATTCCGGAAAAATAAAATCACCAATTGCAATTGGCGAATTATCAGACATCAAAAGAAAACCTGCATTAGTAAAAGAACCTGCTTCATTTTCAAAGAATAGTACATTTCCATCGTAATTGCCACAGAATAAGTCAAAATCACCGTCCTGGTCTAAATCAGAAAATTTGGGAAAAAGAAATTCACCGTAATTTAAGGCACTTCCATCAACCTGCAAAAGTCCATTGGGCGTTAATTCGCCGGTTCCGTCATTTAAAAAAATATGAATTTGTCCGTAGTAATCCCCTATAAATAAATCTAGGTCAGAATCATCATCTATATCTACCATGTCAGGCAAAGGTATAAATACCGAAATAACTTCACCTAAATTATTTATAAGAGTATCAACAAACTGAAATTTATTTGAACCGTCATTTTCATATAAAAACAAATTTGTATATCCATTAATAAGCAATAAATCTAAGTCTCCGTCATTGTCTATATCTCCAAAAGTGTGAAAACTCGGTATTTCGTCTGATAAAATCGGATTGTTTTCAATGTCCCTGATATTATCTCTAAAAACAAAATTATTATTTTCATCATATTCAAGATAATGAATATCTCTGAAATAGTTGCCAACAGTTAAATCAAGGTCACCGTCATTATCAAAATCCGCGAAATTGAGAAGTGATACTAAACCTGTTTGATAGGCAGATGTATCATTTGATTTAAAATAAGACTGAAATTTAAAATTTTGAGCATCGGCAACAGATGTTGTGAGAATAGCGGCAAGACCGGCAGCGGCTAATTTAACACCAAATTTTGTCTTAATTCTACTGAGTTTTTTGTACAAATTTTTTAACCGAGTAATCAACAAATTTATTTGATTACTGTCGCCGTTTACCGAAATATTTTTGATTTTACGAGCAAGTTCATAGAACTTTCGTATCATTTTATTCCAGTAAATGGCAGAATTCCTGTTGTAAATTT
>DYKL01000266.1 GCA_020722645.1 Acetofilamentum sp.
CAGCAGCAAAGCCCTGTAAATCCACGCTTTTTAAAAGTAAGTTCCGATAAAAAAATACAGCCAGATTGTTCAAGGTAATTCATATCAGCTATTAGCAATTGTTGATAATATTTTAAAAATTGCATCACTTGAAACAAAGCAGGAAAAACTAAATCCTGAAATCTTTAACATTAATTTTATAATTGAAGATTTATTCAATTTCTTCAAGCAAAAAGCCACTGATAAAAACATAAAACTTATCACAAAGAAAGATTTTGATGATTCAGATGCAATTATATATGCAGACAAAACAAAATTTACTCAAATATTGACAAATCTTCTTACGAATGCCTTCAAATTCACGAACGCAGGTTTTATAGAATTCGGATATTATCAGGAAAACATAGACGATATAATTTTTTATGTATCTGACAGTGGAATTGGCATTGAAAAGAAAAATCAAGATAAAATTTTCAACAGATTTACTCAAGCCGACGAAAAAATTCAGTCACAATACGGCGGCACAGGCTTAGGACTTTCTATCAGTGCCGGTTATGTTGAACTAATGGGCGGTAAAATTTGGGTTGAATCGGAACCCGAAAAAGGCTCAGTATTTTATTTCACAATTCCATTTTTACAATCACCTGTTAAGGATTGAAATCAACTTTGCATAAAAAAACCGGAAAATCTACTTCTCCGGTTTTTTATAATTTCAGGCTTTAACTGAGGCTTCCGAACAAATAATGTCATAAAAATCGCTGTAAACGTTCGCATCAAGTTCTTCCTGATAATCAATAAAAGGTTTTCCTGAACGTATAACGTAAGATTTAAGTTCAGGGTTTATTGTTTCAGTTGCTTGAATTATACCATCACAATTGTCAATTGCGAGTTTAAGAATGTTTACATAATTTGGAACGCAAATATTACGGACATCTTTGTCAGAAAAACCGTCATTTTTTACTTTTTTTGAAAAATTACTGTTCAATTCTTCATTAAATTCATCGTCAAATAAAGACAAAACAATTTTTGAATCGTGGAAAATAGGGTCTTCTCTGAATGATTTTTTCATATAAAGCGGAATCAAACTTCCTAACCAACCGTTTATGTGAACCACATCAGGCGACCAACGAAGTTTTTTAATAGTTTCTAAAACACCTCTCGCAAAGAACAATACTCTTTCGTCATTATCTTCAAAAAACTTATTTTCATCGTCATGGAAAAGATTTTTTCGGTGAAAAAAGTCTTCATTATCAATGAAATAAACCTGCATTCTGGCAGATTGAATAGAGGCAACTTTAATTATTAAAGAATGATCCATATCATCAACCACAATATTCATTCCCGACAAACGAATAACTTCGTGTAACTGATGTCTTCTTTCTTTTACTAAACCATATCGAGGCATAAATACCCTGATTTGATTTCCTAATTCCTGTATTTTTTGCGGTAAATTTCGTCCCATTAAAGACATTGTTGTTTCAGGTAGGTAGGGTGTTATTTCCTGAAAAACATATAAAATATTTTTACTCATTACTAAAAATTTTACGATAAATACACTAGTTTTAATAATATGCAAAAATATAAAAAATTTTCCATAACTACCGAATAAAAATTTTTAATTTTTGAAAATATTTTTTTACATTTTTGATAATCAGATAATTAACATCTTAATTTTAAATCATTTTAATAATTCAAAGAGAAAAAAAACTGCCCAAGTTGAGCAGTTTTTTTTTATTCAAATTCCAATAGAAGAAAATTTTTAGTAACAATTTGGTTTTCTTTTACATAAACAGATTTAATTTTTCCGTCGAAAGGGGCTTTTAATTTGTTGAGCATTTTCATTGCTTCCAAAATAAGCAGACTTTCACCTTTTTTAACTTCTTTGCCGGATTTTGCATAAATTTCTCTGATTGTTCCGGGAATAAAAGCGGTAATTTTTTTTTCGTTAACCGGTTCCCATTTAGGCTTTTGCTCAAATTTTTTGCACAGTTTGGTTTTATATGTTTCGCCGTTTACGTATAATTCTTTATATTCTTTTGTCATAATTTAATAATTTTTAGATTAAAAAGGAGGAATTCCGTGTTTTCTGTCCGGAGTCTGAACATCTTTATTTATTGATAATTCAATTGCGTGAACAAGGAACTTTCTTGTTTCGTTAGGAGTAATAACAGCATCAATATAACCTTTGCCGGCAGCAACAAACGGATTTGCGAATTTAGTTTTGTATTCTTCAATTTTTGCTTGTCTGGTTTTTTCGGGGTCAGCAGATTCATCAATTTCTTTTTTGAAAATAATATTTGCCGCACCTTCGGGTCCCATAACAGCAATTTCGGCATTAGGCCACGCAAATACAAAATCAGCACCTAAGTGTCTGGAATTCATTGCAATGTAACCACCACCATAAGCTTTTCTTAAAATAACGGTAATTTTAGGTACTGTTGCTTCGCTGTACGAGTATAGCATTTTTGCTCCGTGTCGAATAACACCTGCGTGTTCCTGATCAATTCCGGGTAAATATCCGGGTAAATCAACGAGAGTAATAATAGGAATATTAAAAGCATCGCAAAAACGAATAAATCTTGCTGCTTTATCAGACGAATCGACATCTAAAACACCTGCTAAAACATCTGGTTGATTTGCTACATAGCCTACACTTTCGCCATTAATTCTGGCAAACCCTATTACAATATTTCTTGCCCATAGTTCCTGAACTTCAAAAAATTCAGAATCATCAGATATAGCTTTTATTACATTTCTGACGTCATAAGGCTGTTTAGAGTCTGTGGGAACTATTTTTTCCAAATCAAATTCAACTCTCGGTTCTTTTGCCGGAAAAGCAAGTGGACGCCTTGAATTGTTCCAAGGTATAAAAGTTACTAGTTGTTTTATCTGGTCGAAACATTCTTTTTCTGTTTTTGCATAAAAATGAGCATTTCCGGTCATTTCGGCGTGGATTTTGGCACCACCGAGTTCTTCCATCGAAATTTCTTCGCCCAGAACTGTTTTGATGACTTGTGGTCCGGTAATGAACATTTTTGAAATATTGTCCACAACAAAAACAAAGTCTGTCAGAGCCGGAGAATAAACAGCACCACCGGCACATGGTCCGAGAATTACTGAAATTTGCGGAATAACACCCGATGCTTTTGTGTTTCGGAAGAAAATTTCTCCGTAACCGGCAAGTGAATTGACGCCTTCCTGAACTCTGGCACCGCCTGAGTCGTTAATACCAATTAAAGGCACGCGCATTTTAATTGCGTGGTCCATAATTTTAGTGATTTTTTTGGCATGCATATATCCCAAAGAACCTCCTGCAACAGTAAAATCCTGAGCATATATGCAAATTGGTTTGCCTGAAATTTTACCGGTTCCTGTAATTACTCCATCACCGGGTAGTTCTTTTTTTTCCATGCCAAAATCTTTGGCTTCGTGTTCTATAAACAAATCGTACTCCTGAAAAGTACCTTCGTCTAAAAGTTCCAAAATTCTTTGTCGGGCAGTTAATTTGCCCATAGCTATTTGTTTTTCGATGGCTTTTTCACCGCCACCTTCTTCTAATTTCTTTCTGCGTTTGAACAAATCGCCAACAGTTTCTTTAAAACCCATAGTAGTTGTTTTTCAGTGGTTTATTATTAGTTTTATGCGATTAAACTTTTTACCAATAAAATACAAAAATCATTAAGATGTAAAAATTTTCAACACAAATTTTTGCAAAGTACAAAACTATTGTCTTAAACTTCTTATTTCAATGACAAAAATCATAATAATTTTCGTTTTAATAAATATTGCTAATTTTGTTTTTAAAACTCAATAATAATGAAAAGAAAAATATCCGTAGTTATACCTGTTTACAATAGCCAAGATACAATCGGGAAATTGGTTGATAAAATAATTAATGATATTGATAAATACGAACTTGAAATAATTTTAATAAACGATTGTTCAAAAGATAAAAGCAAAGAAGTTTGTATTGATTTACATAAAAAGTATCTGAATATTGTTAAATTTTATTCTCTTTCCAAAAATGTCGGTGAACATAATGCAGTTATGGCAGGATTAAATAATATTTCGGGTGATTTTGCAATTATTATTGATGATGATTTTCAAAATCCTGTTAGTGAACTGATTAAATTGGCTGATTATTCTTTAGAAAACAATTTTGATGTTGTTTATACTTTTTACGACAAGAAAAAACACAGCTTTTTAAGGAATTTAGGGAGTAAATTTAATGACAAAGTAGCCAACTGGCTGCTGAAAAAACCAAAAGGTCTTTATTTAAGCAGTTTTAAATCAATCAGTAAGTTTATTGTTGATGAAATAATAAAGTACGACCTACCCTACCCTTATATTGACGGTTTGATTCTTAGAACAACTTCAAATATCGGCAAATTTAAAGTGGAGCATTCAAAACGACAAAGCGGTAAATCTCAATATACTATTGTAAAGTTGATTGCACTTTGGCTGAATATGGTTACAAATTTTTCGATAAAACCTTTAAGGTTTGCTACTTTGATGGGATTTGTTTTTTCGATTATCAGTTTTTTGCTTGTGATTGCGGGTATTTTGATGAAATTTCTTGACCCGACTGTGCCAATGGGTTATCCTTCTTTGCTAGTTTCTGTAGCATTTTTGGGAGGTATTCAGTTGATTGCAATAGGGGTTGTTGGTGAGTACATCGGCAGAACTTTTCTTTCTATGAGCAAAATGCCGCAATTTGTTATTAAGGAGAGGTATGAGTGAGTTTGAAGAGTTTTCGAAATTATTAAATATCCAATTTCACAGCTTAATTACAAAACGTAAACAAAAGATATATAAGGTAAAAACAATAATTTGAACTGTTTGTCTTTGTTGTAATAACCCAAATATGTCAGTGCACCAATGTTAAATGCATGTTTTTTGTTGTAGTGTCTTGCTACTGTATTTTGTTCCAACAGTATAATTTTCCTGTTTCCGAAATTGTCAGGTTCCAAAAAATCTATTGTAGCGGAACTTACTTACAACTTTTCAGGTTTTACAGGCGATAGCTAAGAAAAAAC
>DYKL01000267.1 GCA_020722645.1 Acetofilamentum sp.
AAAAATGCAAAAATACCTTTTTATTTCCAAATTAAAAAAAAGATTAAAGCACCTGACAAAAAAAACAACCTTAAATCCGTAAGTCTATACTTATATATCTGAAATTCAGTCAGGTGAGATACTTACAGTACAGGCACCTGACTGGTGCAAACTACATGTTGCAGGTGTTTTCACCTGCAACCACTTACGAAAAAACTTGCGGATTTAAGGAACAATAATAATATTTGTTAATTAGTAGCTTAAATTAACAAATGTTTTTAATTTTGCAACAGTTTAACCAAAATAGTATTTTTAAATAAAATAAAATGACAGATTTCAAAAAACTTAATTTGATTATTGGTTGGATTGTATTTGCAATAGCTGCATTTACATACATTTCTACAATGGAACCGACAGCAAGTTTATGGGATTGTGGAGAATTTATTGCAACTTCATACAAACTGCAAGTAGGACACCCGCCGGGAGCACCTCTTTATATGCTAATTGCAAAAACATTTTCCTTATTTGCCGGTAATAATGTTACAAAAGTAGCTTTTATGATGAATATGCTTTCTGCTTTGTCAAGTGCATTTACGATTTTATTCTTATTCTGGTCTATAAGCTATATTGCAAAAAAAATCATACTCAGAAATTCACAAGGAACCAATCTCAGCAAATCTCAATTATTTGCTGTAATGGGCAGTGCCATTGTTGGTTCGCTGGCATATACATTCAGCGACTCATTTTGGTTTTCGGCTGTCGAAGCTGAAGTTTATGCATTGTCTTCTTTATTCACAGCAGTCGTATTTTGGGCAATATTAAAATGGGACGAACATTCAGAAAAAGCTCATGCAGACAGATGGATAATTCTTATTGCTTATTTAATGGGGCTTTCAATTGGAGTTCACTTACTTAACTTATTGGTTATTCCTGCTATTGCATTGGTTTATTATTTCAAAAAATACAAACCAACTGTTGGTGGCTCTTTTGCTGTTTTAGGAATTTCGGGAGTTATACTCCTATTTGTAATGTACGGAGTTATACAAGGGCTTGTTTCTTTTGCTTCGGGTTTTGAATTATTATTTGTTAATAAATTCGGATTACCTTTTAACTCAGGTCTAATATTTTTCCTGATTTTGACTATCAGTGCTGTTGTACTGGTATTATATCTGACAAAAAAATTCTCCAAACCTGTCATACATTTGGCAACTTTGGCATTTTTGGTTATTCTTATAGGATATTCTTCGTTTGCATTAATTATGATTAGATCTGATGCAAATCCACCTATCGATGAAAATGATCCGGAAAATACTTTTGCATTAAAATCTTATCTTAACCGCGAACAATATGGTGACAGACCATTGATTTTCGGTCAGTTTTACGATGCAGAAGTTACAAAACAAATTGATTTATACACTTACGTAAAAAGTGGTGATAAATATATCAGAGTTAAAAAAACTAATCCTAAATATGACTACGACTCTACTAGAATTACTTTTTTCCCAAGAATGTACAGTTCCAGTCCCGACCACATAAGTGCTTATGAAAACTGGGGAGGTGTAAAAACAGGCAGAAAACCAAATTCAGCCAACAATTTAAAATTTTTCTTCTCTTATCAGGTCGGATATATGTATTTTAGATATTTCAGCTGGAATTTCATAGGAAAACAAAATGACGATCAAGGACACGGTGGTCCTTTAAGCGGAAATTGGCTTAGCGGAGTAAAATTTTTTGATAATGTAATATCTCCACAAAAAGATATTCCCGATAAATGGAAAAACGACCCGTCGAGAAACACATATTTCTTTTTACCTCTAATTCTGGGGCTTGTAGGTTTAGTTTTTCAGTTAAGTAGAGACAAACAAAGTTTCTGGATTGTAATGACATTGTTTTTTATGACCGGATTAGCCATTGTAATGTATTTGAATCAAACACCATATCAGCCACGTGAACGTGATTACGCTTATGTTGGTTCGTTTTATGCTTTTGCAATTTGGATAGGATTAGCAGTATTAGCTATTTTTGACAGCGTTAAATTTATCAAAAACGAAACAAACAAAGCAATATTGGCAACACTATTACTAATAACTGTACCTTTATTAATGGCTTTTCAAAACTGGGACGACCACGACAGGTCTAAAAGATATCATACAGTTGCTTTTGCATCAAATTATCTTAACAGTTGTGCCGAAAATGCCATTTTATTTACTTATGGAGACAACGACACATTCCCTTTATGGTATGCACAAGAAGTTGAAGGAATAAGAACAGATGTAAGAAACTGTAATCTTAGTCTTTTCAGCACAGATTGGTATGCAAATCAGATGAAAAGAAAAGCTTATGAATCAGACCCCATTCCTTTATCTATTGACGAAAGCAAATATTTGGTCGGGACAAGGGATATTGTATTCATAAAAGAAAATCCTAATGTACTTTTCAAAGAAAAATATCAGGCGAATTTAAAAGAATTTGAACCGGAATACATTGCATTATATCAGGAAATGTTGAAAGTTGTAGAAAGTTCAAAATTTCCCGAAATGTATCAAAATGATTATCTTACTTTATCAAAAGGTCATACATCTTTAAATGTAGAAGAATTCATTGGTTTTACAAATACATTAAGTACTAATGCAAATAAATTGGAAATTGATAAAGACGCTCTAAAAACATTGAAAGATAATACAAATATTTTTGCATTAAAAGTCGCTGATGCCTACGCTCCGCTTGACGCTGTAATGGAATTTGTTCTTTCTGATGATCCAAACACTAAATTAAGCTATGGCAATGATTTAATAGATTATTTACCTACAAAAAAACTGCTTATACCTGTTGATAAACAAAAAATTATTCAACTCGGATTTATCCCCGAAGAAGATTATGACAAAATTGAAGAAAGCGTCAAATTTACTTTGAACAGGCAATATCTATTGAAAGCAAGCTGGTTTATTTTACAAATGATCGCTGAAAACGACTGGGAAAGACCTATTTATTTTGCTACAAGTATTGGGAACGAAAATTATCTTGGGCTTACAAACTATTTTCGTTTAGAAGGTTTTGCGTATCGTCTTGTTCCTGTAAAAACTGTTGTTAATAGTGAAAACCCGGGTGAATTTGGAGACATAAATACAGACATTCTGTACGAAAACCTTATGAATAAATTCATTTGGGGAGACATAAACAGTCCTGATTTTTATGTGGACAATTATGTTGACAGAACAATTGCTGTTATGGATATAAGAAATATTTTCCACCGTTTGGCAAAAGCTTTAATAGCAGAAGGCAAAAACGATAAAGCAAAAGAAGTATTAGACAGAATTATTGAAATTATCCCTGACAATAAAGTAGCTTTTGACTATTCTGTATTGGACATTGTCGAAGATTACTACTTAATCGGCGAAAACGAAAAAGCAAACGCTATCGCATATACAATCTTGGATAATTATTCTCAACAATTAAATTATTTCTCAAATTTCAGTGGCGAAGATGCACAATACATTGAACGAGACCAAACAATAGCCGTTTATGTTTTACAACAATTATACATCTATGCTACTGATTATAAACAAGATGAACTTCTAATGAAAGTTGCTCCTATTTTTGAAGCAAATTTCGATAAAGCTAATTTTAATTTTCAATAAAAAGCAGTAAACTAATAAAAATACCGACATCAGTCGGTATTTTTTTATAACACTTCAAAAATGAAAAATCAATTTTTATTAAATCCAAATATAATATTTCTCAATCACGGCTCATTTGGAGCTTGTCCCAAACCGGTTTTTGATGAATATCAAAAATGGCAACTTGAGTTGGAAAAACAACCTGTTGAGTTTTTAATACGAAAATCATCGAATTTACTCCAATATTCAAGAGAAAAGTTAGCAGAATTTCTTAAAACTTCTCCCGAAAAAATTGCATTTATAACAAATACTACAACCGGTATCAATTCAATTGCAAAATCAATTAATTTAAAAGAAAATGACGAGGTTTTAACATCAAATCACGAATACGGAGCTTGTGACAGAACGTGGGATTTCTATTCAAAAGAAAAAAAAATTTATTTACAAAAAAATCAATCTGAAAATTCCAATAAACAACAAACAGGAAATAATTGACATTTTTGAAAAAAATATAACCTGTAAAACAAAAGCAATTTTTCTGAGTCATATTACTTCATCAACAGCTTTGATTTTTCCGGTCAAAGAAATTTGTGAAATAGCAAAAGCAAAAAACATAATCTCAATTATTGACGGAGCACACAGTCCCGGTCAAATAGAGCTAAATCTCGAAGAAATTAATGATGATTATTATGTCGGTAACTGCCACAAATGGCTTTTAGCTCCCAAAGGCTCGGCATTTATATGGACAAAAACTGGGTTACAAGAACAATTAATCCCTCCAATCATAAGTTGGGGAAATACTTGGGAATACCCAAATAAAAATAAATTTATTGCCGAATTTGAAATGCAGGGAACAAGAGATATTTCAGCTTTTTTATCTGTTCCGGCTGCAATAAATTTTATAAATAAAAATAATTGGGAAAATATCAACTTAAAAGCAAAAGAAAGAATTATTAAGGTAAAATCAGCATTAACCAAAATATTGAAAACAGAACCGATTACTGATGATTTGTCGTTTTTTGCCCAGATGTATGCTCATAAACTGCCGGAAAATATTGATACAAATGCCTTAAAAACAAAACTTTACGATGACTTTAAAATTGAAATTCCTTTGACCAAAATTGAAAACACTTACTTTATCAGACCATCTTTTCAGGCTTATAATACTGACGAAGAATACGAAATTCTTTTCGATACATTAAAAAAAATGATAAAATAAAACTTTAACCTGAATTATTAATAAAGATTATAAAAAAATATGAATAATTCAGGTTAATTTTTGAAAAACAAATATATTTTTTCGCCCTGCATACTTTTTCGTGAAGACTGCATTTAGATACCTTATCTAATCAAAAATTAGGCACAATACAGTTATAATATTTGTCAAAAAAGA
>DYKL01000012.1 GCA_020722645.1 Acetofilamentum sp.
AGAATGAAAATAATTACAAATCAACGACTTACAAAATTATTTACACATGAAAAACGTACTTTTTTCTATTAACTTTTTTAAAGAAGTCTTTTTTTGTTATTTTTGAACTCAAATTATAAAAATTTTTGTTATGAAAGTTCTAAAAGCAATTGCCTTATTATCTTTTATTTTTGTTATGTTTTCTTGTAATGAAAACAGAGTTTATGAAAAACACAGAAAAAATTTTACTGAATACCGTTGGAAATCTTCAAATGTATGCGAATACAGTCCGGTTATTGAAGATATAAATCAGGAATACAAAATAATTTTTGCGTTCAGACATATATACGGTTTTCAGTTTCAATCTATAGCGATAAATGTTGAAATGACAACGCCTTCAGGAGAAGTAACCAGCAAAGATTATACTATCGAAGTAATCGGTAACGGCAAAAAATATTTAGCCGAATGTGCAGGAGATTATTGCGATTTAGAGACAGTTATCGAGGATAATTATAAATTCGCCGAAACCGGTACATATACTTTTAAAATTAAACATCTGATGGAAAACGATCCGATGCTTAATGTAATGGAAGTTGGATTGATAATTGACAAAATTGTAGTTGAATAGACTTTTATTCTAATGCAATTTGTCTGGCATTTGGGCTAATACTGTTTTTTAAAAAAAGACCTGCTTTTTCGTTAAATAATTCAGGTATGTCGGTTGTGTAGAATTTAATATTTGAATTTTTGGATAGTTTATTTTCTATTTCAGGGTGTCTTTTCAAATAATCTTTTAACGATGGAGCTACTATTTTACCCTGAGATATTATTTTAATGTTTTTTGGTAAAAATTTTTTGATTTTTTTTACAAGAAGCGGATAATGAGTGCATCCTAAAATAACTGCATCTATTTTTGAACTTTGCCTGAGTAATTTATTTGTACATTGCTCAACAAAATAATCAGCCCCTTTTGAATTGTGCTCATTGTTTTCTACAAGTGGTACCCACATTGGACAAGCTTGCTGAAAAACTTTGATGTCGGGATATAGTTTTGCAATTTCAAGGGTGTAAGAATCGGAAGCAACTGTTCCGGGAGTTGCAAATATGCCAACAGCATTAGTTTTAGTTAGTTGATTCAGAGCTTCAACGCTAGGTCTTATAACGCCCAGAACTCTTCTTTCGGGTGCTATTTTTTGCAAATCGTTCTGTTGAATTGAACGAAGAGCTTTAGCAGATGCTGTATTACAAGCAAGTATTATAAGATTGCAATCAAGTTCAAATAATTTTTTAACAGACTGTAGGGTATATCTGTAAACTGTTTCAAAGGACCTTGTTCCATAAGGAGTGCGTGCATTATCGCCCAGATAAATATAATCGTATTCGGGTAACTGTTTTATAAATTCGTCTAATACAGTCAAACCACCATAGCCTGAATCAAAAACACCGATTTTCATATATAAAAAACAACATCGGAAATTTAATCTAAATTATTTGCTTAATATAGTAACTGTTACGAAATAACATAGTTATTTATGTTTTATAAAAAACTGATAATTAGCTATTTACTTTATAACTTTACAGACCCTTACAGGGCAGGCTTTATAACTTTACAAACTCATAGTTTAAATATCCGATGTTGAATAAAATCTCTTACTGAAGACCTAATTTTTCTTTAATAAAAGGTCCGATATCTTCGCATTTAGTTTTGTTTACCTGAATTACGGTTAAATCTTTGATTATGTATGTGTAACCTTTTTCAACCATAATGATATCAATAACAGAATCTAATTTTATAGAAATTGGTTCTAAAAGTTCGTATTGTCTTTGAGCTAAAATTTTTTCAGCAGACATTGAAAATTCCTGCATTCTTTGTTGAAGTTGAGTTAATTCCTGTTCTTTAACCTGAACAATTGCTGGTCCCCATTTTCCGGTTGTTCCTTCTTTAAGAGCTAAATTATCAGTGTATTCTTTGTATTTGTTATTAAATTCAACTTGCATTTCTTCTGCCTGATTTTGAATATCAAGTACTTCTCCTTCAAGTTTTGCTTTTGCAATCTCATATTCGGGCATAATTTCGATAATTTTATCTAATTCGCAATAACCAATTTTTTGGGCGTTAACATTTATTGAGCTGAATATTAGTAGCCCAACAATTCCGAAAATAAATTTTTTCATTTTTTAATAAATTATAGAGTTAATATTTTTCAAAAGGTAATAAATTAGTATCCTAATTTTTTAAGTAAAGCGTCGCTTTGGTCGTTCAATTCGTTTGTATAGAGAAGTTCGCCAGTGGCTTTGTCGAAAATATAATCAAAATCACCTGATTCGGCTAATTCTTTAAGCGAATTATAAACATTATCCTGAATAGGTTTCAAAAGTTCTTCTCTTTTTTGGTCCATCAATCCGTCTCTGCCGAAGTATTTGTTTTGAAGTTCTTTTGCTTCGTTTTCTTTTTCGATAATTTCGTTTTGTTTTTTAATTTTAGTTTCTTGTGGCAAAAGTACTTCTTCTTTCTGATAAATTTTGTACAAAGAATCAACAACTCGGTATTTAGCTTCAACTTCCGATTTATAGACAATCGCAAGCTCGTCAAGTTCTGCCTGAGCATCAGCATAAGCCGGAATTTTTTTAAAAACATATTCAGAGTCAATATGACCTACTTTTGATTCTGCCATTGGGTTGTAAAAAGAAACCAATACAAATAACAGTAATAGAATTAAAGCTGTTTTTTTCATAATTATAAATTTTAAAAATTTTATATTTTAATGATTTTGCTTTTTAATTTTAAAATTGTTGTCCAAAAACAATGTGGTAGTTCCAACCGGCAGCTTCAGTATTACCTTGAACAGGGTCAAAACCATAACCAAAATCTATACCGACCAATCCGAGCATCGGAACAAAAAGTCGTCCTCCTATACCGGCAGAGCGGTGCATTTCAAATGGGTTAAATTCCCCTAGATCGTACCATGCATTACCTCCTTCAAGAAATCCAAGAACATAAAGAGTTGCCATTTCTTTCAGGATAATCGGATACCTGAGTTCAACAGTGTATTTTGAATAAAGATGAGCACCGTTAGAAGGTGTGAGAGTCCCGTTATCGTAACCTCTCAATGCAATATAATCTTTTCCGAAAGTATAATAAGCCATTCCGTCACCGCCAACTTCGAAGCTTTCAAAAGGAGCATATCCGATTTTTTTATTGTAAAATCCAACTAAACCATATTCAAATCTGGTGCTTACAACAAGATTTTTTACAATTTCGTTATACCATGCAGCTTTAAAATCAATTCTGTATAATTCTGTCCATTTGTATTTTGTAGAGTCAGATTCACCTGACCAAGTTTTATTGGTAAATAAAGAGTAGGGTGGAGTTGCTTTTACGCTAAATGAAAGATCCGAGCCTTTTCTTGTATAAAGAGGGTTATCGGTAGATGATCTGCTGATTGTTTGTGTTGTGCTTATTATATTATAAGAACCATTCCCGACATTAATGTATTGGGTGTTATCATTCATTATATATTTATCAAAACTGAGTTGATTGGACAGGATAAAGTAATCGTCAGGCCATCTGACTCTTCTTCCTAAACCGAAAGATACACCTAAAACATCAAATGTTCCGGTAGGTTTCTGATTTAAGTAATGGCTATTAGTTAAATGGTTGTAATATAAAGAAGTAGAAAAAGAATTTGGTTTTTTGCCTCCTAACCATGGTTCGACAAAAGAGATGCTGTAAAGTTGATATCTTGAACCAACAAATCTTGCAGAAATGCTGAATTTTTGACCGTCTCCGAATGGCAATGGATCCCAGTATTTGAATCTGAATAGGTTTTGTATTGAAAAGTTATTGAATGTTATACCAACTTGTCCCATAAAACCAATTTGTCCCCAGCCGCCCGAAAGTTCGAACATATCGTTGGGGCGTTCAACAACTTCGTATCTGATATCGACATTTCCTTCAAACTGATTAGGAATAGGCACAGGATTAAGCTGTTCTGGGTCAAAGTTCCCAAGATTTGCCAGTTCTCTGACTGAACGAATCAAGTCAGTACGGCTGAAAAGTTGTCCGGGTAATGTTCGTATTTCTCGGCGAATAACGTGTTCATTTGAACGGGTGTTGCCGTTTACCATAATTCTGTTTATTTCGGCTTGCTGACCTTCCGAAATAATTATTCTGATGTCAACAGAATCGTTTTCAATGGCTAATTCCTGTGGAGTAGCCTGAAAGAAAAGATAACCATCGTCGTAGTAGAGATTGCCAAGTGCGTCCATATCACTGTATAAGCGGCTTTGCAGTCTGTCTTGATTGTATGGGTCTCCTTTTTTTATGTCTAAAACTTTTTCAAGGTCTTTGCTTGTGTAAACAGTGTTTCCAATCCATTCGATGTTTCTGAAATAATATTTTTTCCCTTCGTCAATTTTGATGTAAACATTAAGATATTTATCCTCGAATGAATAAACAGAGTCTTCTAATATTCTTGCGTCTCTATATCCTTGTTTGTTATATTTGGAAATCAGTGTTTTTTTATCTTCTTTATAACTTTCTTTTACATACTTTGAAGTTTTCCAGAATCTAAAGAAGTTTTTCTCTTTTGTTTCTTTGAGGCTTCTTTTTATTTTTTTGTCAGAAAATTCTGTATTGCCTCTAAGAACAATATTTTTAATTTTGACCTTATTTTTTTTATCAATCGAAATGTGAAGATTCACAACATTTTGGTATAGAGTGTCGTTAATTACTCTGAAACTGACGTCAACAGAAGGGAAACCTTTGTCGGCATAATAATTTTTTATAATTATTTCGCTGTTTCTTAAAGTGTTTTTCGTTACCTGTTTACCTGTCTTTAAATCTAATTTTTCTTTTAAATCTGTCTGCTGTGAGTTGTTTATGCCATAAAAATATACTTGTGACAGTTTCGGCTGTTCCTGAAGATATATATCTAAATAAATCAGGTCTTCTTCAATTTTAATGACAGAAATTTTAACATCAGAAAAAAGGTTTTGATCCCACAATTTGATAATAGCGTCAGAAATATCTTCGCCGGGAATATCTATTTGTTGTCCGATATTTAAACCGGATAAAAGAATTAAAGCATCTTTGCTTAAAAATTCAATACCGGAAACTGTTATTTCTGCAATAGTATATGTTTTTGGGTTATTATAATCTACGTATTTTTGAGCAAAACAAACAAAATTACTAAGAATTGAAATAAATAAAAAAGTAAGAAAAATTTTACGCATAAATAAGTTATTTACAGTTTTCGTTATTGTTTTTAATTTGAGTTGAAGTTTTGCCGAATCTTCTCTCTCTGTTTTGAAAGTGCAAAATAGCTTCAATAAGTTGAGCTTTCCTGAAATCAGGCCAACATAAATCAGAAAAATAAAGTTCGGAATATGAAATTTGCCAGAGTAAAAAATTACTGATTCGAACTTCCCCGCTTGTTCTTATTAGTAAGTCAGGATCCGGAATTCCGGCGGTATTAAGATTTTTATCAAATAAATCTTCATTTATGTCATCAATTGAAATAATTTTTTTTTCAATATTTAAAGCTATTTTTTTTACAGCTTCCAGAATTTCCCATCTTGAACCGTAATTAAGTGCAACAATTAAAGTTAAACCTGTGTTTTCTTTTGTCTGATTTTGAGCAGTCAAAACTGATTGCTTAACATTTTCAGGCAAATTTTCAAAATCGCCTATTGTTTTAAGTTTAATATTTAAACTTTTGAAATATTCTAAATTATCTGTAACACCCTGAATCAGTAATTGCATAAGACTTTTAACCTCTTCTTGCGGTCTGTTCCAGTTTTCTTTTGAAAATGCATACAAAGTCAGAAATCTGATACCTATTTCAGCAGCAGTCTCTACAATATCTTTAGCAGCTTCTGCTCCTGCCTGATGACCATAAAACCTTTCTCTGTTGTGTTTTTTTGCCCATCTGCCATTTCCGTCCATAATTATTGCTATATGCTTTGGAAGCTTATTCTTATCTATTGTTTCAATCTGCATAAGATTTTTTTGAGTTGCAAAAATAATAATTAAAGTTTATTTAAAAAATTCATATTTATAACTTAGCGATACTTTTGATTATTAAAATAATGTTCGTTTCATTCAATAATACAAACGGCAAACATAATCAAAAGTTATATATTCAGAATGAGTTTTTAAAAAGCTTTAGTTAAAAAAACAAAACCTCTGACAAGCAGAGGTTTTGTTAATATATTAAAGTAATAATTTTAGTACATAAATGCAGGACAAGTGCTTGTTTCTTTAAATACTCTAATTGTAACAAAAGCACCAAAAAATGAGTACAAGTCAGTGTCTGGATTATAAGAACGTTGTTCATTTGGAGATGTCAGGAAATTATCAGGTTCCAAACCATCTATCAAATCAGAGTTTGTCCACCTGTACGACCATTCCATACCTGCTGTAATTTCTGTTGTAATAGCATATTTGAAGCCAAATCCAACCGGAACTGCTAATTCGAAAAGTCTTTGTGAGTCAGGGAAAATAGACAGAAGAACACCTCCTGTAATGTACGGCGTAAAATAATAAGTATCTAATTTATCTTTATCGTACTGTAAAAAATTAAGTTCAATTTGAGGACCAATATCCCAAACTACGTTTGAAAAAGAGTGATTTCTTTGAGTTTGGTATGTGTTGTTAGAACCGGCATCATTTCCTTTTAAATTAGAATAATTGGCATTTATCCTAAGACTCCACCTGTTATCAAAATTATGTCTGTATAAAACACCTAATGCAAGAGACGGATTGTAAAATACACCTCTGGGATTAAGCTCTCCGTTATAGTATCCAACACCGGCAAATATTCCTAAATTACCTTCTTGCGCTAAAATTACAAGTGAAAATATTAACGAGATTAAAGTAAATGTAATCTTTTTCATTAGTATTATTTTTTGATGTTATGCTTATTAGCTGTAATATTGTTTAGTATAATAACTGCAAAAAGCATAATAAAATTGTATTTAAAAAAAAATTATCTGTATTTTGGTTTAGCTTTTGATGAGCCACCAATTTTATAATAAACAGTAATCATTGCCAAAATATAAGCATCATTAAAGTCGGGATCCCCTCTCATTGTTTTTCCTGAATACATAGGGTTAGTTTGAGTAGGAGCGATTTCAAGTATGTTTCCGTCAGTATCGTATATCAAATCATAGTGCCTGTCAGCAAAATAAGAAGTGTATTGATTTGGCGGTGTTAAGCCAAATTCTGCATAATTGAAGTATCTGTCGTGTGTATCATCAATCCAATCAGATGATGTGTATCTGTTTGACAGTTCAAATCCGAGAGACCATAATTTATTTAAGTCATATTTTATACCAATACCCATTGAAATCATAGCTGCAACTCTTTTGTAGGGTTTAGGAGTTGTAAGGATTTCACCAGTTCTACTATTTGTGTATATATACGGAGAGCCGTCCGGATTTGCAAATTGACCTTCAGTTCCAAGAGGTTGTAATGCTATCCAATCTCCATCTTCGCCGTATTTGGCTTTGGGGTTGTAATAAAAAGCACCTCCTCCAATAAAAACATAAGCTGATAATGGTGTAAAACCTTTTAAACTTCCAAATGAGGATTTTGCAGCTCCTTTTTCTTTAACAAAATAATATTCTACTTGAGTTGACAATTCATAAATACCTGAACGAAAACTAAGATTTCTTGCTTGTCTGTCAAGTGAACCAGATGCTCCATCTTTTCCTGAAATAAGAGCATAAGTGTAATTGATACGAAAAGTGAAATAATCATGGAATCTGTATCTGTAACCTACTTGCCAAGTTGGGCGAGTTACTTGATAGTCTAAGTCTCTTATTCCCATGAAGTGAGCAGCGACTTTTTTACCGCCTCCTAAGTCTCCCATAAAGTGATTTGTTCCGTTTCCGTAAATTATTGAAGACGGATTTCTTTTCCAACTTTGAGCACTTAGAGAAATTGATAAAACTGCTAAAATAATAAAGGCTAAAGTTAATCTTTTCATAATTAGAAAATTTTTTACAAAAGTAAACAAAATAATTTACAAATAAAACATTTTTATTTTAAAAATAGAATGTTTAAATCAAAAAAAATAATTGACTTTTTTTATTAACGTTATTTTTTGTTAATTACGTATGTCCAACCCCCACATTAATTTTTTTCTGATAGTTTCAAAAAAGTCAATGTTGTCTAAACGCACCATATTTATTGAATATTCAGCTTTTGAAATAATAATTTCAGTGTTATAGTCAATAAAATCAGAACGAGAATCCAATGCTAACAGAAACTGTTGTCCGCGACCGTTTACTTTAATTTTCAAAGTTACTTCATCGGGGACTACAATTGGTCTGACTGTTAATGTATGAGGCGCAATAGGTGTAATGACAAAATTTTTAGAGCCCGGTAAAATTATTGGACCACCAGAGCTAAGCGAATATGCTGTTGAACCAGTAGGAGTAGATACAATTAAACCGTCTGCCCAATATGTATTTAGATAAGAGTCGTTGATAAAAACTTCAATATTAATCATCGAACTGTTATCTTTTTTCAAAACAGTTATTTCATTTAATGCATAACTAAAATCTACGAATTTATTTTCAATTTCAGCTTTTAGCAAAGTTCTTTTTTCAATAGTAAAGTTTTTTTCAAAAAGCCTGTTCAAAGCTGTTTCAATGTCTATTTTTGAGATTGAAGCTAAAAACCCGAGTCTTCCGCTGTTAATGCCAACAATGGGAATATCGCGTTTTTTAATTAAAGATGCACATTCCAGAAAAGTTCCGTCGCCTCCGATACTAAAAATTACATCAATTTCTGTTTTCAGTTCATCAATTTCGTTAAATAGTTTTGAAATTCTGGGTGTGAAATATAAATTTTCCGAAATAAAATTAAAAAAAGGTTCGTAAACAAAAATTTCAGCTTTATTTTTGTTTAACTTTTCGAATATTTTATAAATAGCATCGTTAAAGTCTTCAGAGAAATTTTTTCCGAATAAAATTATTTTCATTGTGGATAATAAGTTACATTTCAAGGAAAATCAAATATAGTACCAAATAAAAAAACCTACAAATTGTAGGTTTTTTTTAATTATTCTAGTAACCTCCCGGTGATCCGACTCTAATCATTGCACATCTGAAACCAATATCGTTAGTAGATCTTGTTTCGTCTAAGAATCTTCTGGTACCCGGAACCAACCAATATGCTCTGTCTTTCCAGCTACCGCCTTTGTAAACTCTAACTTCGTTAGTTACTAATGAAGTTGCCATTTCGTGAGTTTGCGGGTCTGTACCGTCATAATTATACATTCTTTGACTACCTGTTTTACCGTCATCTTCTAACCAGTTTGGTCCTAAGCCTGAACCCAAGTCACCATCGCGGTAATTTATGTTATCTGCAACTTTGTAGTTATATCTGTCAAGTTCGCCTTCTACTTGTTCTTGAGTTAAATCAGAGAAAGGAGAAGTTTCACCCATGTTTCTGTATCTCATTTGACCGGTAGTGTCATTTTTTTCAACTAAACTACCGTCTGCATTTCTTACTAATGTTGTGAAAACATTACCTCTGTATGGATTAAAATCGTCAATATCAACATTTGAAAGAGGTCTGTAAACATCTAACACCCATTCATTTACGTTACCTGCCATACAATACAGACCGTAATCATTAGGCCAGTATGATGTAACCGGGGCCGTTGGAGCTGCATTATCATTAAGGTATCCTGCAACACCCATATAGTCTCCTTTTCCTCTGACGTAGTTAGCCATAAATACTCCTCTGTCAGCTTTTTCAGGATTTCTTAAACCTTGACCGTCCCAAGGATATAATCTGTAGTTTGCTATTCTTTCAGTTTCGGAGTTGCCAATTAATCCAAGAGCTGCGTATTCCCATTCAGCTTCGGTAGGAAGTCTGAAACGAGGTAGCATAATACCATCTTCAATACGTGCATTACGAGGGTTGCCAGAAGCATCTTTCAAACCGTCCTTTGTTGCACCTTCATATTGTCCGGCAATATAAGCTTCGGTATTGAAGTTATTTGAGCCTTGTTGCTGAGGGTCAATATCAAGAACACCGGCATCAATTAAAAGTTTTTCGTTTACTCTGTCTGTTCTCCATTGACAGTAGTCGTTAGCCTGAAGCCAAGATACACCAACCACAGGATATTCTTGGAAAGCAGGATGTCTTAAATAATATTCAACAAATGGTTCATTGTAAGCAAGTCTTTGTCTCCATACCAAAGTATCAGGTAATGCTTTTTGCAGCATGTATGGGTATTCGATAAAAACTTTGCCCAACCAAAACAAATACATTCTGTAGTTTAAGTTGGTAACTTCAGTTTTATCCAGATAATAAGAGGATATTGTAACTCTTCGACGAATACTGTTCCATTCAAACATAACGTCTTGTTCAGTATTACCCATCGTGAAAACACCACCTTCTATAAGAACTTGGTCAGGACCTGCTTCCTGTTCAATATACTGAACTACTTCAAATCCTCCCCAATCAGGGTCGCTGTAATACCAACCTGTTTTACTGTCTTGGTCAGTTCGGAATGTAATTGCATTGTTTTTACATGAGCTTATGAATAAAACTAATGCAAGCGTAACCAGAAACCATAAATTTGTTTTAACTTTCATTTGTGTTAATTTTTTATAGTCAAAATTTAATAAAATTTAAAATCAAAGTTTTGCAAATATAAAACTTATTTTCAAAAACAAAATATTTAATCTAATAACTAATATGTTGGGCAAATTATTGTATTGTTGAAATTTTTTTCTGTACAATTAATACGAATTTTTAAAGAAAGTTCGTGTATTGAACTTTTTTTAAAAAATAATTTTCCGTAATAAAACGTGTAAGAATATGCGATTTGTAATTTATTGTATTTTATTGATGTATAAATGTTTGCGCCGTTACTTAAATTCTTGTCATAAAAATTTTGTTTTGAATATAAGCCTAATTCAATAATATTGTTTTCTAAAATACATCCTGTTGTGAAAAAATAGTAATTTTTAAAAATAAATGAAGAAAAATTTAGTTTTATGTCAAAATAATCTCGTTTACTAAATAATTGATATTCATTTATAAATATTATTCTTTTAATTTCATTTGTATTTGTGTTGTTATAAACAGAAAAAAAGTTATCAACAAAAACAGAGAAAAAATATTTTTTGTTGTATAATAAAACTCCTCCGCAAAAAATCACTTCGTTTTTGTTTTCTAACGTAATTGTTTCGGTAGTTGGCAGAATTTCAGAATTATAGACAGAAATCATATCAGGAAATATCAAGTTGTCAGTGTTGATTTTTTCCTGAATGTATTTTGATTGAAGTGATAACGAAAAAAGTGTTTTTCGATTTATTCGATTGTGGTATGTATATGCAAGTGAAATTTTATTCTTTATAAAAATTTTTTCTGTATAAAATGAATTGCCTATTGAAACTTGGAATGCACCAGAAATTTTTTTGTCAAAATATTCAAAAAGAATATTGTTCATCAAAAAAAATTTGTTTAAAGTAACAAAGTGCATTTTATTTGATAAAAAACCGACAGAACAATGTTCATAACCTGCAAATGCACTATTATAATATTGCGGAGTATTGAAAATCTGTTCAAGTTCCTGTGAATTGGAACCAAAAAATCCCCAAAAACAAATAATAAGAATTAAAAAGATTATTTTTAAACTGAAATTCATTTTACAGACAAATATTTTGGAACAAATTTAGACTTTTTAAGCCCTAATAGTATGTCAAATAAACTTAAATTCACAATTATTTATTGTTTTTAGTTGTTTTAAATTAGAAGTTTTACTTAACCCTCTTTGTGTTTTGTGAAATTTTTAGTTTTTTTGAATTTGTAATTACTATTATCCGAAACAAAGTGAGTTATTGTAACAAATCTTTATATGAGGATAGATTACTAAAACAAATTGTATTTTTTGGGATATTCTATGTGGCTTTTTCATTCAAACAGTCATATTGAAATATCTTGCTTGAACTTGTCTTGTAAGGATCTTAACTTTTGAAAATATTACATCGACAAAGTGCAATTAATTGTACGATGTAGTTTATCATCACATTTAATGCAAGCAAGTTGCTTCCAGCAGGACAGTTCGAATGGTGTTTTAACTCTGTAGTCAGTTTTATGACCTTTTTAATAAGATTTAATCATAATTATCAGATCACTAAAAAAGGTTTCGGACTATAATGATTTATAGTCTTAAAATACTATAAATCAACTAATTATTGCATTCGGATTGCAAATCTTAATTAGCTAAGGCTTAAAAAAATCATTACAGTGTTTTAATATTTTTTGACAAACTTTATTAATTATCAGAATTAATCTAAAATTTGTTTAAATTTTTAACTTTACAAAAAAAAATATTTTTATTTTGCAATGAAAACAAATTTCCGAAAATGAAAAAATACATATTTTTATTATATATGTTATTGTCAATTGGATATGCAATTGGGCAAAAACACACAATTATCAGAAATATTGAATGGAAAACAGACAATAAAAAAGTTTTTTTCTTCTCAAAAGCAGTGTATTATGATGAAAATATTCCTTTGTATTCAGAAAGCATCAATTTAACTGATTTGGGAATAACCAGCAATAATTTAGATGTCAATATTAATATTTTGACTTCTGAGCCAGTTGATTTTAAAGGAACAAAACTCATAAATGAAGACATAGAAATTGAATATTCAGTTTTTTATGGTCGTGATATTTTGTATTTAAACATTAATTTTTATCCATTTTATAAAAAATCCGGCATTTCATATAAAATAATTGATTTTGAGTTAGTTATCAACGAATCAAATCCAAAATCATCAAAAAAATCAGTCAAATATGCTGAAAATTCTGTACTAAATTCGGGAACTTGGGTAAAAATCGCTATTCCTGAGACAGGTGTTTACAAAATTACAAATGCTGAACTTGAAAATCTTGGTTTTGCAAATCCTTCAAGCGTTAGAGTTTTTGGGAACGATGCCGGAGAATTGCCTCACTGGAACAGCGATTTTGCACCTGATGATTTAATTGAAAATACTATTTACAGAGGCTCTGATTATATTTTATTTTATGCTATAGGACCACAAAAATGGAAATATGATTATGCAAATGAAATTTTCACTATTTCAAAGAATATCTATTCCGATACCGCATATTATTTTTTGACTGATAAAAATACGGGTTTTGCTAATAATATTCAAACAATTAACAGTTCCACTCAAACACCAACTGAAACATTCACAAAATATATTTACACGGATTATTATGAAAATAATTTGGTAAACATAGCTCATTCAGGCAGAATTTGGCTGGGTGAAAGTTTTTTGTACAATCAGCAACAGACATTTTCGTTTGAAATACCAAATCTTGTAACCTCAGACACAGCAGTAATAAATATTGCTACAGCGGCGCGTTCTACAAGTACCTCAAGTTTTACATACTCATTTGCTGGATTAACAAAAAACGTAACAATGGGAACTGTTTCAGGTGTTCATTATAACAAATACGCTGATTATAAATCGGAGTTTTATAAATTTAAACCTAATTCTCATAATTTAGACATTAATATTTCATATACAAAGCCCACAA
Source organism: Acetofilamentum sp. (assembly GCA_020722645.1). Classification (GTDB taxonomy): domain Bacteria; phylum Bacteroidota; class Bacteroidia; order Bacteroidales; family JAFGUD01; genus JAFGUD01. The sequence continues at coordinate 13,562 of DYKL01000012.1, forward strand.
GTACGTCTGAGGCATGGCTCGATTTTATAGTATTAAACGCATACAGACAACTGTCTTTTGTCGAACAAATGTACATCAGAACAAATCAGAATATTGGAGTAGGCAAATATTCAAAGTTTCAGATTTCCAATGCAAATACCAATGTTCAAATCTGGGATATTTCTGAACCAACAAATCCAAAAAAAATAAATTACAATATAAGTGCCTCAAATATTGATTTTACAATATTAACAGACACTTTGAAAGAATTTGTTGCATTTACAAGTGATAATTGTTTATCGCCAGTATATGTAGGTGAAGGGTTAGGGGTAATTACTAATCAAAATCTTCATAATATAAGTACAACAACAGATATGTTGATAGTAGCACCTGAAATTTTTCTAATTCAGGCTGAACAAATAGCTCAAGTTCATCGTTCGAAAGATAATTACGAAGTTAAGGTTTCCTCAACTGAACAAATATACAATGAATTTGGATGCGGACAAGCCGGTGCGCCTGAAATAAGAAATTATATCAAAATGGTTTACGAAAAAACGAACAAAAAACTTCGGTTTGTTTTACTTTTGGGCGACGGAACTTTTGATAATTTCAATATGACAACATCAGAAAACCCGAATTTTATTCCAACTTATCAGACAATAAATTCATTCAACTTTGACGGCTCTTCATCTTTGGTATCAACAACAACTGACGATTTTTATGCTCTAATGGACGAAGACGAAGGTGAATTTACAGGTAAATTAGATCTGGCTGTCGGCAGATTACCAGTAAAAACAACACAGGAAGCCGATGAGATGGTTTCCAAAATTCAAATTTATACTTCTCCGGACAGCTATGGAGATTGGCGAAATATAATTACTTTATTAGCTGATGACAATGATGGAGACGGCGATTTTGTTACTGATTCAGAAAAAATTGCAAACAAAATCAATCAAAACATACCTTTTATAAACATTAAAAAAATATATCTCGACGCTTATGTTCAACAAACATCGGCTAATGGAGAAGAATATCCCGAAGCCGTTAATGATTTGAACAACCGAATTAACAATGGAACACTAATACTCAACTACCTTGGTCACGGCAGTGAAGAAGCCTTAACTGCAGAAAGAGTTGTAACAAGGAATATAATTAACAGTTGGTCAAATTATGAAAAATTAGCACTTTTTATTACCGGAACCTGCGAATTCAGTCGTTTTGACGAAACAGCTCCCGGTGAAGACAAAACTTCTGCAGGTGAAATGGTTGTACTTAATCCGCAAGGTGGTGCTGTTGTTATGCTTACAACAGCAAGAGTATCGTATTCCGGCTCAAATCTCAGTTTAAATGATAATTTTTATGATTATCTTTTCAGTAAAAACACAGAAGATTATATAAGAGTTGGAGAAGCATACTATAAAGCCAAAAACGATATGAACAACAGCTATTATGCTTTGTTCTTCACTTTACTCGGCGACCCTGCTTTAAAACTGCAATACGCAGAAGAAAAAGTTGAAACTTCTCATATAAATGATATTGAAATCCAAAACTTTGAGGATACTTTGAGAGCTTTGCAAAAAGTTACTGTAAAAGGCTACGTTGCAGATTCTGATGATAATATTTTGAACGATTACAATGGTGTTTTAAATCTGACTTTTTTCGATAAAAGACAAGAATTACAAACACTTAATAACGATGGAAACGGAGCAATGCTATACTGGAATCAATATAATGTATTGTTCAGAGGCAGAGCAAGTGTTACAAACGGTTTTTATAATATTACTTATGTAATTCCCAAAGACATTTTTTATAATTACGGATACTCAAAATTCAGTTTTTATTCAAATTCTGATAACAGGCAAGGTACCGGTTATTTTAATGGTGCAATTCTGGGTGGAATTATTTCAAATCCGGCTGATGACGTGAAAGGTCCTACTATTAGACTTTTTATGAATGATTCAAGCTTTGTTGCAGGTGGAATAACCAATCCGAATCCGGCAATTTTCTCAATTTTGAATGATGAAAACGGAATAAATACATCATCAGCTTCATTCGGACACGATATTGTGGCAACTTTGGACGAAAATGCCAATAAATCATACAGTCTGAACGAATATTATCAGTCGGACATTGATAATTACAAGCAAGGTTCTATCAGATACGAATTATACAAGCTCGATGAAGGATTACATATCGTAAAATTAAAAGCTTGGGATACATATAACAATTCTTCAGAAAAATCAATTTCTTTTGTTGTTCAAAAAGACAATGAAATAATAATTGAGCATTTGTTAAATTATCCAAATCCTTTTACAACAAACACTGATTTTTATTTTGAACATAATAAACCAGGAATGAACCTTGATGTGCTATTGCAGATATTTACAGTTTCAGGTAAATTAGTAAAAACAATAAACAAACAAATGACAACAGAAGGTTTCCGTTCAGAGCCGATCCACTGGGACGGGTTAGACGATTTTGGCAACAAAATTGGCAGCGGTGTTTATGTTTACAGGTTGAAAATCCGAACATTAGACGGCAAAATTGCCGAGAAATATGAAAAACTTTTAATTTTAAAATAAATTTTACATCTTTGCAGTTTATAAAATGTGAAAAAAAATTAATCTATAATATTTATAAGCAACTACAACAAACATTTTTAGTCTTAATTATAATTAATTAAAAGAAAATAAAATGAAAAAAATCTCATTACTTACGCTATTACTAATAATTACGGCATCATTTTTTTATGCACAGAATTACGAAGAGCTTAAAATTACTACCGGTGTGCCTTTCTTGACAATTAATCCCGATGCAAGAGGCGGTTCTATGGGCGATATTGGTGCTGCAACATCTGCTGATTTGACATCAATTTTCTATAATCCAGCAAAGTACAGCTTTTCTGAAAAAAATTCAGGTTTTTTAATTTCTTATTCTCCATGGTTGCAAAAAATAACATCTGATATGAGTATTAATTACATCTCAGGCTTTTTTAAAACTAATGAAAATCAGGCTTTTGCGATGTCTCTCAAATATTTCAGAATCGGACAAATTGATTTTACTGATGTTAACGGAGATTTTATTACTGCATACAGCCCCAACGAGTTTGCTCTTACAGGTGCTTATTCTTTAAAATTGGGTAATAATTTTTCAGGTGCTGTTGGACTTAAAGTTATTTATTCAAACCTTACAGGAGGTATTTCTCAAGGTGAATTAACTCACGCCGGTGTTGCCGTTGCCGGCGACTTGGCTTTTTATCTACATCAACCTATTACAATTAAAAACAAGGATGCTATTTTCTCATGGGGTATTAATTTATCAAATATTGGCACTAAAATTTCTTATGGAACCTACATCAGACCTTTTATTCCGTCAAATTTAAGAACCGGAATAGCTTTTAAATATATATTCGATGAATTCAACACTTTGGAATTTGGTATAGATTTGAACAAATTAATGGTTCCCACGCCACCAACCTATGATGACAATGATAGTCTTGTTAATGGTTCCAATCCTGATATTAACGTTACCGAAGGTATTATTCGTTCATTCTATGATGGACAGGATTTCACCGAAGAAATGCACGAAATTATGCTTGGTACAGGCTTAGAATATTGTTACAATCAAACTTTTTTCCTTCGCAGTGGGTTATTCTACGAAAGTCCATACAAAGGAGGAAGAAGATATATTACAACCGGTCTGGGATTCAGATTTAATGTGTTCAATATAGATTTTTCGTATCTAATCCCAATATATTCTCACAGTCCGCTCGAAGCAACTCTGAGATTTACACTTGCTTTTTATTTTGATAAAAATGTTCAGTAATTATTTTATGGTTAAAACAAAAAAACTGTCTGAAAATATAATTTTTCAGACAGTTTTTTTTAGGTTAAATTTTCAGAAATTTTGCAAATTCAGATTTATTGTTTGCTATAATTTGAATCAAATATACTCCGGGTTCAAGATTTGAAATGTCTATTTTGGACGTTTCATTTATATAAATTTCTTTAATCAAAACATTTCCGTTTATATCAGTGATTTTAATATATGAATTTTCGGCTATATCGCTATGTAGATAAATATAGTTATTGGCGGGATTTGGAAAAACTAGTATATTCTCGGCGTTTTGTTCAACAATATTTACAGGTGGTACACGCGGATAAGCAATATTTACGATTAATCCCTCAATTACTGTCAATGAATATGGCATTTCATCGGGTAGCAGATACCAACCGTTATATGAACCACCCCAGCCAAAGTTTACGTGGTAGTAATTATCAGTATTGTAGCCATCAACAACAACATTATGCCCGACTGTCCAACCATCGTTTACAAGAGCCAAATGAGCAGGACGTGCTTCTTTCATATTATTCGATAAACTGTCGTATATTCCTAAATCATTTTCGTCCATCAATATTGAATTCTCGAAACCGAATCTCAAAAAAGCATCATAAGCCTGACCAACGCCAAAAGTACCAGATGCACTTGAAGTATAAACCTGAGTGCAAGCCACACCGCATGCGAATATCAAAGCCGCTTGTTCATCTTTACTGATTTCAATAAAATTTTCATATTTGTTTTCTATACTGTCAAAAATAGAGTTGATTGAATCAAAACTCAAAAAGTCAATTACTTCAAAATCATCATCAATGTAATATTTTCTGCCTGCGTAGTTGTGATAATAATCGTCAACGTCTGAAAAAACAGTAGAATTTAATGTTTTATAGTAATCAACAATCATACCCATAGCAACAGCGGGGCAACCGGCAATGCTTCTAGTGTCTGTAACTGTGTCCATGGGGCAGTATTTATTATATGTTCCGGTTTGTGTCCATTTTGTTTCAAGCCAGCCACCTGTGCTTGTTGTTCCTTCGGGAGGCCATTGTTCAAAGTACCTGTCTGAATTTTTTTCAATATTTTCATTCAAATAGTAGTTCCATTGATTATTCCTGTCTTCAATCATATTTTCGGGAATAAACAGAAGGTTTTTTGTTCTGGTATTTATATCAGCAGTTAAAATTTCTTCCAAAGTATTGTTTTGCAGATTGTTATCATAAAAATTACTTTCATAAGAATATGCAATAACAGGAGGCAGATTGTAATTTTTTGAAACGACAACGTATCCATACGGATTTAATTCAAACACAAAAAATGGCAGGTCAATATTTTCGATGTTTTTTTCAGATATTGAAAAATCAGCTTTTTCTGACTCAATAATTTTTGACTGTGCAACTTTTTTTGCCTCATTGTAACTTATCTCTTGTGAGAGACAATTGTTTACGATAACCGAAATTATCAAAAAACTAAAAATAATTTTTTTAAAATTCATAAATAATGTGTTTTTGTTTTTTTAATGAATAAGTTGATTTTACAGACTTATAGATTTTTATTTTTAATGAAAGTTGCTCATAGTTTGAATAAAAATTAAAATTATGTTGTAATTTTAAGAAATTTTCGTCAATTTTTTTTGTTAAATTTGAAATTATACATTTCTTTTGGGAAAGATTTATAAATTAAATAATATGAAAAAATATCTTTTTTTGTTCACTTTTATTAGTGTTATGTATTCTTGTAATAATAAAACTATGAAATTTGATTACCCGACAGCAAAAACAGTTGATTCATCTGATGTCTATTATGGTACAACTGTCCCTGACCCTTATCGTTGGATGGAAAACGAAGCCGACCCTGATTTAAAAATGTGGATTGATGCACAAAATAAAATTACCGATGACTTTCTGGCTCAGATTCCGTACAAACAAAAAATATTTGACCGTTTAATGGAGGTTTATAACTACGAAAAACGCTCAATGCCTTCAAAAAGAGGTGGAAAATATTTGTTTTACAAAAACGATGGTTTACAAAATCAGTATGTTTTATATATTCAGGATTCTCCCGAAAGCGAGGCAAAAGTTTTTCTTGACCCAAATACTCTTTCAGAAGACGGTACTGTTGCATTAGCAGATGCCTCAATGTCAAAAGACGGAAAATATTTTGCTTATGCATCCGCTAAATCCGGCTCTGACTGGAACGAAATCTACGTTATGGAAACTGAAACCGGAAAATTATTAGATGACCATATCGAATGGGTTAAGTTTTCAGGTATTTCTTGGTACAAAGACGGTTTTTATTACAGTTCTTACGATAAACCCGAAGAAGGAAAAGAACTTTCGGTTGCAAACACTAACCAAAAAGTTTATTATCACAAAATTGGAACAGATCAGGCAGAAGATGTGCTGATTTACAAAGACGAAACTGTACCAACTCACGGTTTTGGTGCGGTTGTAAGCGAAGATGAAAGATTTTTAATTATTTCTGAATGGGAAGGGACAAGCGGAAATATGTTGCTTTTCAAAGATTTATCAACTCCTAATTCGGAATTTGTAAGATTAAACAATAATTTTGACAATGATTTTAGTTTTATCGACAATTTTGGTGATAATTTATTGATTATGACAAATCAGAATGCTACAAATTATAAAGTTTTGTCTGTTGATTCCAAAAATCCTCAGCCGGAAAACTGGATTGACCTGATTCCTGAAACCGAAAATGTTCTTCAGAGCATTTCAATTACAGCCGATAAAATTTTTACAATTTATATGGAAGATGTCAAAAGTAAAGTTGAAATTCGCGATTACGAAGGTAATTTCTTGAAAAATATCGAATTACCCGGAATTGGAAGTGTTGGTGGAATTTCTGCAAATAAAGAAGATAATTTTATTTTCTATCAGTTCAGTTCATACACAATACCCGGAACTATTTATAAATACAATTTAGACGAAGAAACTACAGAGGTTTTTTATACTACAAAATTTGAAGGTGTTGATTTATCGCAATATGTTGTTGAACAGGTTTTTTACAAAAGCAAAGACGGTACAGAAATACCGATGTTTATTGTTCATAAAAAAGACATTGAACTAAACGGTCAAAAACCGGCTTGGTTGTATGGTTACGGTGGTTTTAATATAAGTCTATACCCATATTTTGACGTAAGAAGAATTTTATGGCTCGAAAACGGTGGTATTTATGCTGTCGCAAATCTAAGAGGAGGTGGTGAGTATGGCGAAGAATGGCATAAACAAGGTATTAAAATGAATAAACAAAATGTTTTTGACGACTGCATTGCTGCTGCTGAATATTTAATCAACCAAAAATATACAAATCCTGAATTATTGGCAATTCAAGGTGGTTCTAACGGCGGATTGTTAGTTGGTGCTGTTGTCAATCAACGTCCTGACCTTTTTAAAGTAGCATTACCTGCTGTTGGTGTAATGGATATGTTACGTTACCATTTGTTTACAATAGGCAGAGCTTGGTCGTCTGATTACGGTTTACCTGAAGACAGCGAAGAAATGTTCAAATATTTGTACGGTTATTCTCCTTTGCACAATATTGACGCAACCAAAGAATATCCTGCAGTTCTTGTTACTACTGCCGACCACGATGACAGGGTTGTCCCGGCTCATTCATTCAAATATACAGCTACATTGCAAAACAAAAGACCGGATAATAAGAATCCTCTGTTGATTAGAATTGAAACTAAAGCCGGACACGGTGCAGGAAAACCAACTGAAAAAATTCTTGAAGAATGGGCTGATATTTATGCGTTCGTGTTTTTTAATATGGGTATTGAAATTAAATAAATCAAACTATGAAACTTAGATTTATGTTTTTTGTTGTATTAGCGTTTATGTTTTTTAATGTAAACGCTAATATTGTTGACAAAGTTCACAAAGTACCAATAGATGATACAATTTATCTGAAAAGCGGGACTATTTGTATTGGCGAAGTTACCGAAGTTTCTGATAAAGAAATAAAATATCAGAGATTAGGTATGAATGACGGAATTGAAATGGTATTAAACCGAAATACTGTCGAAAAAATAGCTTATTCAAACGGGGTTGTGCAACAAATAACACCTGCAAATTCATCATATTCACCATTTTCCAAAACGTACAGAGGAGCAATTATAGGTTTTATTACTTCAATATTAGGTTTAATAATAGCCGGAATTATTTTAGGTACTGTTTCAATAATACTTGGTGTAAGTGCTCTTAAAAAAATATCCGAAAACCCTATGTACAAAGGAAAAGGATTAGCAACAGCGGCAATAGTATTAGGTTTTTTAGATATTATTGGTGCTATTTGGGTTATTTTACATATTTAGAAATTAACATGAATTATTCATAAAAATAATTAAAATTTTTATGAATGCGGGTCGATTAGCGGGTTGCAATTCAGGAAACCCTCCCGATAAATCGGGACAGGCTTACTAGAATAACTCAAATTTGGGTGTTTACAAAACCCCAAATTTGTTAGTTATTCTAAATTCCCGCAAAGGCGGGACAGGCAGCCGGCATTATTTATGAATAATGCGGGTTAAAGTCCATTATTCCGACATTGTTGATTATTAGGATATTGTAATTGAAACACAAATTATTAAAATATGATTAGACATATCAAAACGACAGAGATAATTTTATATGTTAAAAATCAGGAAGAAAGTTGTTCTTTTTACAGTAAAATTCTCCGTAAAGAACCTGATTTGAATGTTCCCGGGATGTCTGAATTTATTATTTCCGATACTTGCAAACTTGGTTTAATGCCAGAAAAGGGTATTGTCAAAATTCTTGAAAATAAAATCAGTAATCTTGAAAACGCTAGCGGAATTCCACGATGTGAATTATATTTTTATGTTCATGACATTCTGTTGGAGTTTGAACATGCTTTAAAATCAGGTGCTAAGCTGCTAAAACCTTTTGCCACAATGGACTGGGGCGATCAAGTTTGTTAATTTTCAGACCCTGACGGACATATTATTGCATTTGCCGAAAAAATTAAATAATTTTTGGACGAGATAAATGTTTTATTTCCACCCCCGAAATGCCTTTCGAAGCTTTCAGGATAGCTAAAAGCTGTTTATTAATTCCTTAAAATTTTCGACTTTGAATGTAAATCTGAAATACTTGTACCAATCTTCTTTAATTGTTTTATTGTAGTCCATAAGTTCCTGTGAACCATATAAAGGCAAATAAACAGCAAATACACCCGGCATAAAATCAAGCATAATTCCGGTTTCCCACGCTGCTGCTCTGAAATCCAACGCATCTAACCAGTTGCCAAGTATCAGATTTGAACTTGATACAAAATTGTAATAAAATTTTATAACAGGAACTTTAGGCAATGTTGTTTTTACATTTACGGCATTAACCAAGAAATAATCAGGTGAATTATAGTAAAATGTCAAACCGCCGTATTCATCAACAAATTGATGAGACAGTAAACCATCGTCTGGGTCTTCGTAGTCTCTGTATCTCGACCAGTAAAAATGGTCATATTTGTAGTCCATTCTTCCGTCAGTTCCGTTAATAGGCACGTTTGAACCGCTGAATAATCGTATTTCCAAGCCGTCATAAAAATCGGTATAATGAAATTTTAACTTTGTTTCAGCCCAAAAAGAATATGTTTGTTCGTAAATATCAAGATTCAACTGAAACATAAAAGGTCTGAGTTTCGACTTTTTTATCATATAATAATTGATGTTATAAATCGAGGCAAAATTATTAAGTCTGTCAAAAACAGCAGATTTTTGATTAAAAATTACCTTTGGAATCATTGAAAATGAAAATTTAAGTTGTTTTGCAAATTTATCAGATGCTTGTGGATTTTGCAGATTAAAAGCAACCTGAAATTTAATTTTCTTAAAAGGATTCGGAATAAAATCGTGAGTTGGTGTGTAATAGGCATACCTATCGACATAAAAAGAATAAGTAGCAGATGGAAATCCGTTATGTCCGAACGTTTTGTACTGCATATAGACAGATCCGGTCAAATTATTATAACCAAAACTGTAAATTGGCATTATGACATAAATAAATTTTTTTGGTGGAATTTTTATGTTAGTTATCAATGCTCCGATTTGAAATTTTGAAACATCATTATAAAAAACAAAAGGAGTCAGATTAATTTTGTAGCTGTAATAATCCAAAACAGCAGTTGAAAAACCAAACTTAAATTTTTCGTATCTTTTGAAAAGACCTTTTGTACGTGTGAAATTATTGTATCTGTTAAATTCGAGAGTAGCAAAACAAGGGTCAATAATGAATTTGGAATAATCCTTTTTAGACAACTCGATTTTTTTCTTCTTTTCTATGTTATCAAACCAAAATGTGTCAGTCGGATTTTTATTTTCATCATATCCAACTACATTAATTGGAGCTGAAAAATGACCTTTATTTTTGATTATCAGTTTGTTATTTCGATATTTAAGCTTATAATCTATCTTGCCGTTTGTAGCAATTAAATCATTAAAAAACCAGTATAGATTTTTATCTGTAGATTTTTTAAAATGATTTTCAAAATCAACAGGGGTAGGGTGTTTGAATTTCCATTCAGCATAGAAAGACTGCATTATTTCATCAAATTTGTTTCTTCCAAGATAATTTTCAAGGTATATAAGAGATTCGGGCATTTTTTCGTAAATAATTGCACCGTAAGTTATTTTGGAATATTTTTCGGAATGCAGATTCATAGGTTGGTCCATATCCATATAAGCAGGTATCATAAAAGCTAATTGCGACATTGCTTTATTATCAGGCAAATTATTAGAAGCAACGCTACCGAAATCGAACCACGGGAATTGATCTTTTATTTCATAAGAATATCTATGGTCATAAAAAGTGTTTATTCCTTCATCTAATAACGGATAGTCTCTTTCATTAAAGCCCAAAACACCGTAAAACCAGTTATGTCCGACTTCATGAAAGATTACATCTTCTATTGATTGAGATGAAATAACAGTAATTGTAGGATACTCCATTCCGCCGCCTGCTCTCAAAGCACCTTGAACGGCAGTACAATTATTAAAAGGATAATTTCCAACCCAATCGGAGTAATAATAAACACCTTTCTGCACGAATTTATTAGCCTGACGCCAATTAAAGTAATTTTCGTCAGTGTACATTGCGAAAGTAGTAACGTATTTTTCAGAATCCGGCAACAGAACACTATCTTTACTTACATAGTACTTTTCAGAGCAAAACCAAGCAAAATCGTGAATATTCTGTTCAGAATAATGTAATATTTTTTTATCACTTTCAGAAGGATTTTTTAATTCGCTTCCTGTTTGTTCGTGCAGGCTTAATTCTTCAAGCCATTCATTTTCTTTTTCTGTGTTTAAGTTACCCGTAGCCGCCACTACAATTTGTTTTGGAACTGTAATATATACATCATAATTACCGAATTCAGAATAAAACTCGCCTTGGTCTAAATAAGGCATCTGATGCCACCCGTCTATATCATATACAGCCGGTTTTGGATACCATTGTGTAATCTGGAAAAGACTGTCTTTATGACCCATTCTTGAAACATCTCCGGGCAATTTAACATAAAAAGGAGTTGTAATTTCTACTGATTTTCCGGGCATCAGAGGTTCATTCAAATAAACTTTACAAATGTCAATAAACTTTTTTTCGTATTCCCAATTTAATTTTTCGTTATTTATTCTGAAATCGAGGCTGTCAATGTATCCACCATCTTTTTTGGCTCTAAAAAACAAATCACCTTTCCCTTGATAAGCCATTTGTTTTGCTAAAGCAGTCTTACGATTTTTATATGCATTGGGCCATAAATGAAAGTAAATATAAAACAATGTATCTGACGAATTATTTTTGTAAGTAATTGTTTCAAAACAAGAAAGTTCTGCTTTCTCCGCATAAAGTTCTGTATGTATCTCAAAATCAACCTGTTGTTGAAAATAATCATTTTGAGCATAAGTTAAGATTGTGAAAGAAAGTAATATGAAAAGTGAAACAGTTTTTTTCATTTTGATTATATTATAAATTAAATAAATCTAATTGTGTGTCTTTGGGTTTAGATTTAAAAACCTGTTTATTATATTGCAAAAGTTCGCGTTTTATATTATCTAAAAATTCGCTTTTTTTGAGAGTCAGATTCATATTTTTCAATTTTCTGGATTTTGAATGCGACAAAAATAAATATTTTTTTGCTCTTGTCATACCTACGTACAAAAGTCTTCTTTCTTCGTCTATATTTACTTGTTTTTGAAAAATTGTATAAGGCATAATACCTTGTTCAATAGCAGGAATAAAAACACATTGAAATTCAAGACCTTTTGAAGCGTGCAAAGTCATAAGTTTCACAGCTTCAATATTCGGGTTGTAATCGTCCTGACCGCTTCTTTGTTCAATTTTTGCTAAAAATTCTGTAATTGTGCAGTTTTTAGCAAGCGATAAAAATAAATCAAAATCAGAAATTTTTTGTAGATTGTCAAATAAATTATCCCAAACTGAGGAAATTAATTCAGTAAGAGTTAAATTTAAATCAATTTTTTTGTTTTTACTGTTGATTTTTTGAGATAAAATTTTGTAAAATTTATTATCCGGAAATGCAATAGATTTTAAAATTGTAATTATTTCACCGAAAGGTTTTTCAGAAACAAAAGATTTTGTACCGACTATCTGAAAAGGAATTGAATGGTCGTTGAGAGCTTTTGTCAAAACCTCAAACTGCGATTTTGTACGTACAAGTACAGCAAAATCAGAAAGACTTGTAATTTCCTCATTTTCAGAACCTTTTGAGATGTTACTGTCCATAGAAAAAAACCTTAAACCACCTATCATATCTTCAATTGTTCGGGCAATCATTTCAGCTTCAGTTTTATCGGTGGGTTGTTCGCTTATATTTATCTTAACTCCTTTAACTATACCGACAATTTTATTTGATGATTGTACAATATTTTGAGATGCTGATAAAATATTATCAGAGCAACGATAACTTTTTGATAATGTGTAAGTTTCAGCATTATAGTCATTTATAAATTTGTCAATCAGATTAACATCAGAGCCTCTGAAAGCATAAATTGACTGATTAGGGTCTCCAATTGCAAAAATAGATGTATCATCAGAAGCTACTTTGCTTATAATTTGATATTGAGCGTTATTGATATCCTGAAATTCGTCGATTAAAATATGTTCAAAATTTGGTGTTTTGTTGTCCAAATCCTTAATTATTAAGTATATAAGGTCATCAAAATCGATCAAATTATTTTCTTTGAGGTAATCATTATAAAGATTAAAAACATTTAATATTTCCGAGTCGATATTTTCAAAATTTAACGTATTTTTTAAAAACGAAATATCATTTATGATTTTTTTTACAGAATTGAAATTTTGATTCAAAATATTTAATATTTCTTGTTTTTCAGTGTCATTTATAATCGCAAAAGTATTGTTTTTTGACAAAATTTCGTAACCGAATGCGTGAAAAGTAGAAATTTTAATTTTATGTGCTATTTCATTATCAGTTAAATTGGATACCCTTGTTTTTAGCTCGTTTGCAGCCTGATTTGAAAAGGTTACAGCCCATATTTTATCAGGTTCAATTTTTTTCTGTTCAATAAGGAATTTTATTCTTTCGATTAAAACCTTCGTCTTTCCTGTACCCGGACCGGCTACAACAACTGTATGTTTAGACTCTGTTTGAATTGCAAACAATTGTTCGTTGTTTGACTGTGATATTTTTTTATCACTTTCAATATTGCTGACTGAACCAAATTCATTCTTCAAACGTCTGAATTCAGTAACATCAAAATTAAGCAATTTTCTATCTGTTTTTTTCCTTTCGGTTGATATTTCGCCTTTTGTATCGAACAAAGATTTTTTAGAACCGTAGTTTTTAATTTCCTGTGGTTCAAAAAGTTTAATCACTCCATATTCACCATCATAACCCTCTTTAAGAATGACTTCGTTATTTCTCATTCGTTCGATAGCAACAGCAAGAAATTCACCGGCAGTCTTTTTAATCTGTTCAGTATCAATGTTAAATAAAATATCAAATTCGGAACCTAAATCATTGATAGTCTGAAAATAAATATTGTCAATACTTTTAGAAGTCGGACTAACACCTTTTATTTCAGCAATTATCTCTTTGAGCGGAATCAGGTATTTAAAATCTTTTTTAATCGGTCTTTCCTTCGGATTATCTCTGTCGGCAAGTTCCGCAATTCTGTGGGCAACTCCAAGCGTTAATTTAGAGCCACATACAGGACATAAACCTTTGTTTTGCATAGTTTCTGTGGGACTGAAACATACATTACATTTTCTATGCCCGTCAAAATGATATTTACCTTCTTGCGGGTACATATCAATAGTCCCTACAAATTCAGCGGAACTTTGGTTTTTTAAAGCATTTGTTATATTTAAATATGACATTTCGGTATTGAAAATATTGGCATTTCTTCCTAATTTTTCGGGAGAGTGAGCATCAGAATTTGATAAAAGAGAGAATTTATCAAGAAAAGAACATAGCCAATTAAGAGGCTGGTCAGATGAAAGACCTGTTTCAACAGCAAAAATATATTTTGTAAGGTCTCCATAACACTCTTCAATAGTATCAAAGCCCGATTTAGAGCCAAGAGCCGCAAACCAAGGTGTCCAGATATGAGCCGGAATAAAGAAAATATTTTCGTCAATTTCCAACAGAATTTCCAATAAATCGCGGGAATCTAAACCTAATATTGATCTGCCGTCAGACCTAATGTTAAATTTCAGGTCAGTTAATTTTTTTTGAATTCTATCAACTGTCTCAAAATCAGGAGCTAATACAACATTATGCACTTTTCGTACTTTGCCTTTTTTTTTGTAAATGTTACTGATTTCGGCAGATAAAATAAACCTCATTTGTCTGTCTGCCAGAGGATTATTCGGCAAAACAAAATCTTGTTTCAGTTTAAAAAGCCCCTGTTCGGCTTGAACAAGCTGATTTTTAAGTTCTTCAGTCCATTTAGGATGCGTAAAATCTCCTGTACCAATAACGTTGACACCTTTTATTTTTGCCCAATAATCAAGATATTGAGGTGTAAGCTGTTTGCTTGTAGCTAATGAGTAATGCGAATGTATGTGAAAGTCTGCTATGAAGTTCATAAAGTCTATAGTTTTATCGGGTGCATAGTTGATAGTGCATTGTCTAATTGACTATTTATCAAATTGGCTAATTATTTTATTGATTTCAAAAGTAAAATTTTTGAACAAAAAAAAAAAAAAACTAAATATTATCAATTAAAAAAAAATTCTAAAAAAAAAGACCGAAAAAATGTAAATTTTTGGTTTAAAATAGACATACAAACTTTACACAAAAATTATAAAAAACAATATTTTTTTAAAAAAATATTAAATAATTAAGATATTTTAATATGAATTTCGAAAAAATGAAAAAAAAATTACAAAAAATTTTGGTTCGTCTATATTTTTATTTTATTTTTGACAACGTAAAGATTTTAAATGAATTAACAAAAAAAATGTAAACTATGGCAGACGATTTATCAAACAAAAATTTGGCTAAAAAATATCCCAAAGCAACTGTATGGGTTATTAAAACCGTAAATGGTGTTAGAACAGAAGTTATTTATTCAGGAAACAGCTTAGCTGAAGCCCGAAAAATTAACTCTTCGACTGAAAGTGTGTTGATAAAAAAAGCATAATTATTTGGTTTATAACTCACACACGCGTACCTTTTGTAGATAAAAAAAAGCTGTAATAATTTTGTTACAGCTTTTTTTATGAAGAAAATAAATGCTGAATAAAATAATGGTCTTTTCCTTAATATTAAGATGAAATAATTATCTGTGTAAAAAAATGATA